>JBBRUN010000497.1:0-4306 GCA_038247765.1 Gemmatales bacterium
AGGTCGGCGAACAGCGGCCGATGGCTGAAACTCTTGGCGATCGACCGGGCCGACAACAGCAAACTCATGCGGAACTCGCGGGGCGGCGGAGAAACGGAGACGCGTTTATCTTAGGGAATGAGGGAAACGGCGGATGGCGGGATGTTCCCGATTACGATTGCATCACTGGGGCGAATCGTTACCGGCACCGCTAAAACTGCGGGCAACAACGGGAGGAGATCGGGACGGAGCCGAGTATGTCGGGATCGCAATGGACGAGGGTCGACATCATCTTTATTCTCCGAATTCCAAGTACCTCTCCGAGCTTCACTCCGCCGGTTCCAGCACGGCGGACATCGAGCCTTGGCAGCGCGGAATGGTCGGATCCGGGCCGTAGGCGTGGATTTGATCCTGCTTCAATTCCGCGTGTTCGAGAGTCGTCGTCAGCACGATGGCCCGGCCGGTTTCGTCCACGGTTTGGGCCAGTTTGAAGCCCTTCTCGACCGGGTGCGAGAAGAGTTCTTTCAGCATGACGATGACGTATTCGTAGCTGTGGTCGTCGTCGTTCATCAAGATGACGTGGTACGGAGGTTGATACTTCCGCTCGGTGGCGTAGTCCGTGTCGGTCTCGGTTTCCACGTCGGGGAAAATCGTCGGGGCGGCCATAGGGGATCATCCGGGATCAATCGGCGGTGTGGGCGTTCAGACTCGTTCCGGTGGGCGAACCGGACGGCGGATCGACGCGGCCGAAACACACGAGGGCAATGTCGTCGTTTTGAGCCCGGCCGGCGGCGTGTTTGCGCACGGCCGCGACCAAGCGTTCGCCGATGGCTTTCGGGCGGGTGTCGTGCGCGATCACGGAGTCGTCGCCGACGACGGCGCGGGTCACGCGTTCCATCTCGAAGAGTTCGCCATCGGGCGACATGGCATCCGAGACCCCGTCGGTGAAGATCGTCAGCGTGTCGCCCGGTTCGAGGGTGATCGTCACCGATTCGAATTCGAAGCCTTCCATGACCCCCAGGGGCAAGCCGGTGCGCTCGGTGTCGATCGCTTCGAGGAATTCGCCGTTGCTGGCCTTGTACCGCAGCGGGTTCACGTGCCCGGCATTGACGATGATGACTTGGTGCGTGACGGGGTTCAGCACGAGCGCCGCCAGCGTGACGAAGCGGTCGCCGATGCCGCGGAAGAGTTGGTTATTCAAGATGCCGATGGCCTTGTGCGGCTCCGGTTGCGTCAGCATCGAGAAGCGGGCTTCGGCGCTCAGCTTCGCCATGAGCAGCGCGGCGGGCACGCCCTTGCCCGCGACATCCCCGAGGACGACGGCGAGCAAATTTCCCGGCAGCGGGATGAAGTCGTAGTAGTCGCCGCCGATGGTTTGGGCGGCGCTGTAGAAGCCGAAGAATTCGTAACCGGGCACCTGCGGCAGCGTCTGCGGCAGGAAGCCGAGTTGGACTTGCTTGGCGAGTTCGATTTCGCGCTGGGCCTTCTCGCGCAGGATCAGCATGGCGTGGTTCTGGGCCTTTTCCACGGCGACCGACGCGAGGTTGCCGACGATGGTGAGCAGTTTCAGGTCGTCCTCGCGGAATTTCTTCGTGATGTCTTGGGTGTCGAGCTGGAGTGCCCCGAGCGGCTTGCCGTCCGAGGTGGCCAGCGGCACGCACATCACCGAGCGGATGCGGAATTCGGCGATCGACTGCGCCGCCCCGAGCGCTATATCGGACGACGCATCTTCGCTGAGGTAGGCCTGCATTTTTTCGAGGCAGCGGCGGACGATGGTCTTACTGAAGCGGTCGTCCATGCCGCTGCGGCGGGCTTTGAACGCCTTGGCGTACGGTCGCCCGACGTCATCGAGTTGGATCACGAAGCAGCGATCGGCCTGTTTGAAAACGCCGAACAGCGTGTCGAGAATCTGCGGGAGCAACGGCTCGAGTTCCAGCGTCTTCGACAAACTCGTGCTGATTTCAAGCAGGGCCCGCAGCCGTTCGGTCGGCTGCACTTCGAGGAATTGCTGCGCGGCATTCCGATTCACGGTGTGCTGGATCGTGGTCATTTCCCCGGTCGGTTCGGCGTCGCCGACCTCCGGGAATAGCGGGCGCAGATGATCGGGCAACTGCACCGGCGCCGCCAAGGATTCGTCTTGGAAGCGGAAGAGGAAATCGCAGATCTTCAAGCGGTCTTCGTGCTTGATCGGCATCTTCCCTTCGACGAGTTTGTTGTTCAACAGCGTGCCGTTGCGGCCGAGGCTCTCGACGAAGAACTTGCCTTGCCCTTGGTGGATCACGGCGTGCTTGCGGCTGATGGCCTGCTTGCCGTCGTCGATGACGATGTCGCATTCGTCGGGCGGGGTCTTCTGCCGGCCGATGGACGTCTTGGCGCTCTGCCCCGCGTTGAGGGGGAATGTCTGCGGCGTGGCCGTCCCGCCCGGAGACTTGATCAGAATCAGGTTGGGCATGGTGATTCGGGGGGTGCGGAGCAGTGGGTATACAAATACAATCCTAGCGTGAGTTCCGTCGTCACGCAAGCGAGTGGGTCGATTCCTCCAACCCGCTCGCGCAAGTCGTGCGGCTATTGAACCGATGCGCTCTATCGGAGCCGGCAAAGAATCGGATAAGATACCTGTGCGGCGGTCGGAATTCCGGTGAGTTCCGAGACGACGGCCGCGCGGAGGATCGACGATGGGCCAGCGCTCGGCCGGGATAGTCGCCGTTTGGGGCATCGCGTTCGCCTGCGGTTGCCAGCCGGACTCGGCCGCCCAAGATCCGGTGAAAGAACCGCCGAAGGTCGGATTTGCGGAGGATCGCGTGCCGAAACCGGGTGACCCCAAGCCCGACGCCAAGACCGGCGTCGACGGCGACCGCGCCATGAAATACTTGAAGCAACTCTGCGACATCGGCCCGCGCATCAGCGGCTCCGAGGGCATGGCGAAGCAACAAGAATTGCTGACGAAGCACTTCGAAACCCACGGCGGCAAAGTCGCCCGCCAAGAATTCAGCGCCCGTCAGCCGAGCCAACGCGCCGATGTTGCGCTCGTCAATTTGGTCGTATCGTGGAACCCCGAGCGCAAAGATCGAATCATCTTGTGCGCACACTACGACACCCGCCCGCTCGCCGACCAAGAAGCCAACCCGAAGAACTGGACGAAGCCGTTCGTCAGCGCCAACGACGGTACCTCCGGCGTCGCGCTTCTGATGGAACTCGCCCACCAAATGAAGGACTTCGCCACCACCGTCGGCGTCGATTTCGTCATCGTGGACGGCGAGGAGTACGTCTTCAACGCCAACGACAAATACTTCCTCGGCTCGGAGCACTTCGCCGACGACTACGCCAAGAAGTCGAAGGCGAAAAAGATCGCTTTCAAGTACACCGCCGCGATCAACTTCGACCTCTTCGCCCACCCGAACGCCCAGTTGAACATCGAAGGTCACTCCTGGGACAACGCCAAAGAATTGGTCGTGGAAGTGTGGCAGGTGGCCGAGGCGAACAAAGCGAAGTCTTTCAAGTTCGTCCGCGGCTTCGAGCGCGCGACCCACGTGCTCGACGACCACGTGCCGCTGCAGAAAGCCGGCATTGCGGCGATCGACATCATCGACTTCGACTACGACGATTGGCACAAGCTGTCGGACACGCCGGCGAAGTGCTCGGGGGCCCAACTCGCCGAAGTCGGCGGCGTGATGCTGGCGTGGCTCAAAGGAAAATAACGATGGCGCCGGAACGGCCAAAATCATTCGCCGAGAAACTCGCCGCAAGCCGGGGGGAGTTGGTCTATTTGGTCACCGGCAACGACCGCGGGAAACGCGCTTGGTATTACCTGCGGGTCGAAAAGCTGAAGTTGCCGCTGTTCCTCAAGCGGCTGAAAAACCAAAACGAAACCTTTCCGCTCTTGGACTTCGGCGAAATCGTGCTGTCCGGCTGGGGCGAGCGACCCCCGCCCGAAGCGGTTGAAAAAATCAACGCGCAATACTCCTAGCGTTCAAACCCGGATGGCCCGTGTCTCCACCGACCACCGCGCTGTTGCTCTCCATCGGGCTGATGCTCTTCGGCCTGACTACGTCGCTGTACCAAATCCGCGGCCGCCGGGCGCTGAAAGCGCGGCTGCTCGTGCCGAGCGACGAAGCGACCTACTTCGGCCAACGCCACCGCCGGCGCCTCATCAACGGCGTAATGATCGCGATCATCGGCGCGATGATCGGCGGAGCGTACCTCAGCGGGCTCGAGCGTCGGGCCGACGACTTGGGCGACCGCAAAGGCGAAGTCGCCGCTGCGGAAGGGGAAAAGCCGAAGATGACCGACGACCAAAAGATGTTCGTGCGCTTCTGGGCGTTCTACT
>JBBRUN010000498.1:0-4299 GCA_038247765.1 Gemmatales bacterium
CGCAGCCGACAGGCGGCTTGGGCGCACTCGCGCCCTTCCTCCTGGTCGGTGGTGTACCAAACGGCCAAGACATCCCCGTTGGGGCAGACGGTGATAGCGCCGAAGTGATTCCAGTACCCGAAGATCGGCCCCCAGAGATCCTTGGCGGGCGACAGGCCCTTGCTCAAGTCGGCGAAGTAGGGCTTGGACATATCCGGGCCGTCTTTCGGCGCCGGGCCCTGTTTGACCTTCTGCTGATGCAGTGGCGGCTCCTCGACCGGCAACGGCTTGGTGGTCGGTAGCTCGGCCTGGACGACGCGGAATCCCGTCAGCCGATTGGCGTCCTCCGGAAGCTGGCCCGAACGGTTGGCGGAGCGAGCGTAGCGGACCGCGCCGAACTTGTGCGTCGCGCTCCCGTAACTCCAGCCGCGCGTCACCCGCGCCCAGCCGTCGGCCCGGCCGACCGGGTCGGTCTGCTCTTTGGCCTCGTACGGCCCGTACCAGTCGTGGCACCACTCGGCGACGTTGCCGTGCATGTCGTGCAGGCCCCAGGGATTGGCCGGGTACCTGCCGACTTTGACCGTGGCGATCTTCTTCTTGTCTGCGGAGATTCCGAAGTTGGCCTGCTCGGGTGTCAGTTTCTCGCCGGTGGAGTACGGCGTGGTCGTACCCGCCCGGCAGGCGTATTCCCACTCGGCCTCGGTCGGCAATCGGTAGGTCTTGCCTTCCTTCTCCGAGAGCCATTCGCAGAAATCGACGGCCTGCTGCCAGGTGACCATGACGACCGGTTCGTCGTCGGACTTGCTGACGCCGTGCTTGCCGCGCAGCTTCTTGTGCTCCGGATCGAACTGCTCGTACTGGGCGTTGGTGACTTCCGTCGCACCCAGGAAGTACGCCCCGGCGATCTTCACCTTGTGGGCCGGCGACTCGTCCCAGTCGCGGTCGTTCCACTCCTCTCGCGTTTTGGGTGGGGCGCCGCCGGTGCCCATCATGAACTCGCCCGGTTCGATGCGGACGAGCTGGATGCCGATCGTGTTGGCGATTGACTTGTCGTCGGCCACGGAGGCGGCGGAAACGAGCAGCAGGAACAGGAATGCCTGGGCGAATCGCATGAGTTTCCCCTGGGGTGCAGCTTCGATGTCGGTTGGCTTCACTCCAGCAGCGGCTGGACAATGCCCACCTTCACCCAGCGTAAGCTATCGAGCACTCCAAGGAAAGGGGTGGGCCATGGCCGCGGAATTGGCGGCATCCGGTCGCACAAGTTTGCGCTATTGGAGTTTCGAGTGGGTTCGGAGGGGCAACTGCGAAGGGCCTGAAATGGAAGGACCCGGCGCTGTTTTGCACCGGGTCGCTTCGATTTGCACTGACGAGGGCGACGGGGGTCGAACCCGCAACCTCCGGAGCGACAGAACGAATCGGGACGTTATCTGGTGTTTCGCAGTGCCCGAAAACCACATTTTTGGGCCGTTTGAAGTTCAGGCTGTATCAGGTTGTTACTGGTGTTGGCTACCAAATTGGCTACCAAAGCCAGGCTATCCTGCCGACATCTTTAGGGGTTTCTTCAATTAGGTAGCGAGCGTGGGTCTCGGAGGGGTACGTTTGGCGCTCTGCGTTCGAGGACTACCTCCGCAATGCGCTGTTCCCGACCCGCCGCCGCGGCGACGTGCTGATCCTGGACAACCTGGCGTCGCACAAGACCCGCGCCGTGCGATCGGCGCTGAAAGAGGCCGGCTACGCGGTGCGCTATTTGCCGCCGTACAGCCCCGACCGCAACCCGATCGAGCAGGTGTTTTCGAAGCTCAAAGGGATGGCCCGCAAGGCGGCGGAGCGGACGGTCGAAGGCGTGAAGAAGCTGGTGAGGTCGCTGGCCCGGAAGCTGAAGCCGGGCGAGTGCGCGAACTACATCCGCCACAGCGGTTACCCGCCCGCTACATTAACTCGAAATCCGCTCTAGCAGGGTGTTGAAAAACTCCGGGAGTTCTGCTGAGGCAAGAATCGAGAAGCCATTACAGCCTTCAAGTTGAAATTTTGCGCACCGTGATCCAACTTGAACGCTCGTAGGGCATCAGAACGTCGGTCGCTCCGAGTTTTTCAACACCCTGTTAGGTCTTTATGTCGTCGTACTTAAGAATGATGACAAACCACACGACGAGCGAGCCTCGCGCCAGATCATCTGGGGGATCGCGCTAATCCTCGACACTCAGGGCTTCAAAGCCGGAGACGACATCGAATAGTTCTTCGTCGATACCGCTCTGGCGCAGACGATGGAACGTCCCGGTTAAGTCCTCCAGCAATTCGCCGATGTTGGTATCGGCGCGCTCCATCGCCGCCAGGCGGCTCGCGTTCTCGCTTGCGAGGGATTCGGCGGACGCCCGGAAGAGCGAAACGAACAGGTACTCTCGGATGAGTACGCGTAATGTCTCATTGCCGGCACCCACCACCTCAGGCAGGTTCTTCGTCGGCCAGGGAAGTTCGGCTAGGTTGCGGTGCCAGATGTCGTCTAGCGGGAGCAGACGTTGGTTGACGGGCGCGTATGTCGCACCGGCGACGGGGCGGTTATAGAACAGGTGGAGTTCGACCGATTCGCGTTGCTGATGTCGCGTCTCAAACTCGACAAGAATCCGCCCGACGAGTGGTGTGATCGCCTTCGCGGAATTCGGCACGGGGAAAAGCCCCGCCAGTGGAAGTCCCTCATCCGCAAGTCGGGAATGGACACGCTCCCCGACTGCCCAGATTTGAGGTTTGCCGGGCAGAGCGGCAAGGAACCGGATCGTGTGGTCGGCCACGACGTCGTTGAACTGTCCCACCAGCCCTTGATCGGACCCGAAGACGACTGCACCGACCGTACTCACACCGGCATTGCCTTGCCATTCAGTCATCGGGTTCGCCGGTTCGCGGTTCTTCAAGCAAACGCCCAGGCCCAGTTCTACGGTACGGTAGTAGTCGGCCAGCGCACGCACTGAACGCTCGTACTGAGCGATACTCGATGCGGCCATCGCCTTCATCGTGCGGACGACGGATTGCAGGTCCCCGGCGCTGTTGATTTTCCTGCTCAGGCTCGCCACGGTATCGCTCATGAATTCCCCTTCGAGACCGCAACCTCGGGCTTGGCCAGGAAGTCGGCGAGGGACTGGCGAGCGATATCCAAAATCACCTCACGATCCTCGTCGCTCAGTTTCGAGGCCGATTCGAGCCGCTCACACACGTCGACAGTTAGGTTTGCCGCCCCCTCTCGTACGGCCCGCTCGGCGTCCGACATTTGATCGAGCGGCACGTCGTCGAAGAGCTTCGCGGTTAACGCCAGCAAGATGGTGATCTGTGCGGATACGGAAACCGGCGAGAATTCCGGCTGCTTAAGGCAGGCACGGATTCGCCGCCCGTGTTCGATGATGCCGCGGGTGTCTTCGTCCATGCGGGCGCCGAACCGTGCGAAGGTTTCGAGTTCCTCGAACTGCGCGTAGGCGAGTTTGAGAGCGCCTGCCACCGCACGGTAGGCAGCGTGTTGAGCCTTGCCACCGACGCGAGAAACGGATTTGCCGACATCGACAGCCGGTAACACTCCCAACTCGAACAGCGATGGCGAGAGATAGATCTGACCGTCCGTGATGGAAATAAGATTGGTCGGGATGTACGCGGACATGTTCTGCGCTTCGGTCTCGATGATCGGTAGTGCGGTGAGCGAACCGCCACCGCGTTCCTGCCGCAGGTGTGTCGCCCGTTCAAGCAGCCGCGAATGGATGTAGAAGATGTCGCCGGGAAATGCTTCGCGTCCCGGCGGGCGCCGGAGCAGGAGCGAGAGTTCGCGGTAGGCGCGGGCGTGGTGGGTAAGGTCGTCGTACACGATCAGCACGTCGCGCCCCGCGTCCATGAAGTGCTCCGCGATGCTGGTCGCGGCGTACGGCGCAATGTAGGCCAGGCCCGGCGGGTCGTTGCCCTCGGTCACGACGACCGCGGTATATTCCAGCGCGCCCCTCTCACGCAAGACGGCCACGGCTTTCGCGACGGCGGAGGCGCGCTGGCCGATGGCACAGTAGACGCACACGACATCCTTGCCTTGCTGGTTCAGGATGGCGTCGAGCGCGATGGCGGTTTTGCCGGTCTGCCGGTCGCCCAGGATTAACTCGCGCTGGCCGCGCCCGATGGGGATGAGCGCGTCGATGACTTTGAGGCCGGTCTGGAGCGGCACCGTGACGGGCGCGCGGTCCATGATGGGTGCCGCGAGGCGCTCGATGGGCAACCGTTTGTCGGAAGCCACCGGCCCGCGGCCGTCGAGGGGCCGACCGAGGGGGTCGATAACCCGCCCCAGCAGCCCGTCGCCCA
>JBBRUN010000499.1:0-4292 GCA_038247765.1 Gemmatales bacterium
ATCGCAGCGGATGGAAGATCTTTTCTGGTCGCTCCTCAATTCGACGGAGTTCTCATGGAACCATTGAACCGCCGGAACTTCGTGGCGACCGCCACGCTCGCCGGGGCCACGTGGCTGACGCCCCTCGGCCACATGCTCGCCCGCGCCGCCGATAAGAAGCCGGATCGCCGAGCGACGGCGCAGTCGGTCATCATTCTCTGGATGCAGGGCGGGCCGAGCCAACTCGAAACCTTCGACCCGCACCCCGGCACCAATATCGCCGGCGGCTCCAAAGCCATCGACAGCAGGGTGAAAGGCGTGAAGCTCGGCGAAGGCTTCGGTCGCCTCGCCGAGCAGATGGAACACATCAGCCTCGTCCGCTCGGTGATGAGCAAAGAAGGGGATCACGAGCGCGGCACGATCACGATCAAGTCGGGCTACCGCCCCGACCCGACGGTCGTCTATCCGAGCATCGGCGCCATCGCCGCGCATGAACTCCCGGTCGCCGGGTGCGATATTCCTCGCCACGTCAGCATTCTGTCGTCGCAGTGGCCCGCCCGCGGCGGCTTCCTCGGCGATGGCTTCGACGCCTTCCGAACCGACGACCCCGCCGGCCCGGTGCCCGATACGCAGTCGTTCCTGCCGACGGCGCGGGACACGGATCGCCTGCAGCACCTCGATGTCGTCGAGAATGCCTTCGCCAAAGGCCGCACCAAACGGGTGCAAGCAACGTTGCACCAATCGACCGTCGCCGACGCCCGCAAGATGATGAGCTCCGAGCAATTGAAAGCGTTCGACGTGTCGAAGGAACCGGCCGCTCTGAAAAAACAGTACGGCGACACGCCCTTCGGCCGCGGGTGCTTGGCGGCCCGTCGGCTCATCGAAGTCGGCGTCCGCTGTGTCGAAGTCACCCTCGGCGGGTGGGACACGCACGCCAACAACCACTCCTTCACCGCGTCGCAGTTGAAGATCCTCGACCCCGCCTTCGCCGCGTTGATCCAAGACCTCCGCGACCGCAAACTGCTTGACAAAACGATGGTGCTTTGCGCCGGCGAATTCGGCCGGACGCCGCGCCTCAATCCGCTCGGCGGGCGCGATCACTGGCCGAGCGGCTTCAGCGTCGCACTCGCAGGCGGCGGCATCCGCGGCGGGCAAGTCATCGGCGAGACCGACCCCGAGGGCAAAGCCGAGCCGAAGGATCCCGTCCAAGTCGGCGACATCCACGCGACCATCTTGAAGAGCTTGGGCATCGACTACGAGAAGGTCAGCCAGACGCCCATCGGCCGGACTGTCAAGTTCGCCGAAGGCGAACCGATCGAGAAACTGCTCGCTGCGAAGTAGTTGCGTTGAGCCGCAGTTCGCGAGGCGTGGCGACAACTTCAAGACTCGTCGCCACGCCAGAACGACACTTTCACAACCTCGACTCATCAAACATCTCTAAGTTGCATTGAGCCGCTTGACAACGATCCGAACTGAAGGTATGATTGTAATCATTCGTTTGATTCAATAGCGATTCCCTAATTATGCCGACTGACATCTTGTCGGAACTCGTTTCTGATAAGGAACTTCCGGATGCTAGGCAAAGATTGCTCGCATCCGCGGAGGCGATTTTCGCCGATTCCGGCTTCGACGGAGCATCCATCCGGGAAATCAGCCAGCATGCCGGGGTGAACCTGGCTTCGATTAAATATTACTTCGGCGACAAAGAAGGTTTGTACATCGAGGCGGTGAAGCACGCCCACGTTTGCAGCACACTCGGCGAGATCCCCGACTTTCCAGCCGAGATGGAACCGGCTCGCAAGCTCGAACTATTCATTCGGGGGATGGTCGCGCGGATGCACGGCCCAACTCGGCCGTCCGCCATGAAACTGATGATGCGCGAGTTGGCCCATCCGGGGAAAGCGGCCCACGTCGTTGTGCAGGAATTCATTCAGCCGACGGCCTTCCGTCTCCGGGCGATCCTGCGGGAACTGCTCCCCGGGCATCCCGATGCGGAGCTGTTGATGATCGGTTTCAGCATCATCGGCCAGATTTTGTACTACCGCCAGAACCGGCCGATCTCGGAACTGATCTTCAGCAAGGCCGAAGTGGATGAACTGAGCGAGGCGCTGGTGGCGGGTCACATCGTGCGATTCTGTTTGGCGGCGCTCGGATTCGCCGAGCCGATTTCCACCGGGGGCACGCCATGAATTGGGTCGCACTGCGGATGCTGACGGGCGACAAAGCCAAGTACATGGGGATTGTGTTCGGCGTGGGCTTCGCCGCGCTTTTGATGGCCCAGCAGAGCGCCATTTTCTGCGGGTTGATGCGGAACACAACCAGCCAGATTCAGGATCTCGAAGGGGCCGACATCTGGGTGATGGACAAGAGCGTGCAGTTCGTGGACGACATCAAGCCGATGTCCGAGAACCGCCTGCTCCGGGTTCGCGGCGTCGAAGGCGTGGCCTGGGCCGTGAAATTGTACAAGTCGGTCGGGCGGGCGAAACTCGCCGACGGCACCTTCCAACAGGTGATTCTCTTGGGTCTCGATTACGACAACAAAGATTCGCAAGGGCGGGTTGTCGGGCAGCCCCGCCCGGAGCGAATCCTCGCCGGGAATTGGGACGACCTCGAACAACCGGACGCGGTCTTCATCGACGAATTCGGCTGGCGCTATCTCTTCGGCGACACGCCCTACGAAGCGGGCCGCTCGCTCGAGATCAACAATAAGCGGGCCGACATCGTCGGCATGGTCAAGTGCAAACCGACCTTCCAAACCTTCCCGATTTTGTACACGAAGTATTCGCAGGCGCTCCAATACAACCCGCCGGAACCGAAGACGCTGTCGTTCATTTTGGTGAAGGCCCAAGACGGCGTGCCCCACGAACAGGTCTGCGAGAACATCGCCAAGCAGACCGGCATGAAAGCCCAAACGAACGACCAGTTTTTCTGGACGACGATCCAATACTACATGGAGCGCACGGGCATCCCGATCAACTTCGGCATCACGGTGTTCCTCGGCTTCATCGTCGGGTGCGCCATCGCCGGGCAGACGTTTTATTTGTTCACCCTCGAAAACCTCAAGCAGTTCGGCTCGTTGAAGGCGATGGGCGTAAGCAACTTCCGCATCATCCGCATGGTGATGCTGCAAGCGCTCGTCGTAGGCCTGATCGGTTACGGCCTCGGCGTCGGCGGCGCGGCCGGCTTCGGCCTGTTCTTCGAAGAATTCGTGAAGGGGACGCCCCCGGCTTTCTACTTCGGCTGGCAGATCTTGGTGATCTCGGCCGTGGCGGTGGCGGTCATCATCACACTCTCGGCCGCGATGAGCTTGAAGAAGGTGCTGCTCTTGGAAGCGGGAGTGGTGTTCCGCTGAATTTCGGATTTGGGATTTCGGATTTTCACACACCCACGGTCGGTGCCATGAATGCAGTCTCAGATGCTGCGGTTCGGCCAATCCGAAATCCGCAATCCGAAATCCGAAATGCGAAGAGCGTCGCGCTCAAAAACGTCACGAAAGCCTTCGGCGTCGGCGACGCCAAGACCTTCGCCCTGCGCGATGTCAGCTTGGAACTCCCCTACGGCGAACTCGTGCTGCTCGTCGGCCAATCCGGCTGCGGAAAGACGACGCTGATTTCCATCGTCGCCGGCTTGCTCGATCCGACCCAAGGCGATGTCGAAGTGCTGGGGCGGAATCTCACGACGATGGGCGGCACGCGCAAGGTTCGCTTCCGAGGCGAGAACATCGGCTTCATCTTCCAGCAGTACAACCTGCTGCCGGCTCTGAACGCCGTGGAGAACGCTTGCGTGCCGTTGTTGATCGCGGGATGGAACCGCAAGAAGGCCATCGAGAAAGCCGCGAGCATTCTCGAAAAGGTCGGCTTGGGCAGCCGGATGAAATCGTACGCGAATCAACTGTCCGGCGGTCAGCAACAGCGCGTGGCCATTGCGCGGGCGCTCGTTCACGAACCCAAGTTGCTTGTCTGCGACGAACCGACGGCGGCGCTCGATGCGGCCTCGGGTCGCACCGTGATGAGTTTGATCCGCGAGGTGGCGGTGCAGCCGGATCGGGCCGTGATCGTCGTGACGCACGACAGCCGGGTGTATGACTTCGGCGACCGCATCGTGTCGATGAATGACGGCGGCATCGAGAAAATCGAAACGGATCGTGCGAACTTCGCCTGATTGCGTCCCAGACCGTCGCAACGGCCCGGTTTACCCCAGCCCAGACCGGCGTTGCGACGGCCTGGGACGCGTCATGGGAGCTCTGAATGTTCACGCGTTACGTCCTGCCGGCGGTCGCCGTCTGCACGCTGGTGTTCGCCATCTTGCAGATG
>JBBRUN010000500.1:0-4287 GCA_038247765.1 Gemmatales bacterium
GCGCGGGTGGAGTTGGTGAAGCTCCGCTCAGAGATTTCGAAGCTCGCGGGGAAGCACGGGCTGCAAATCGCCGCGGCGGGTACGCACCCGATCTCCAAATGGGAGACGCAAGAAATCACGCCGTTCGAGCGCTACTTGGGCGTCAAGCACGACATGGCCGACCTCGCCCAGCAGTTGCTCATCTTCGGCACGCACGTGCACATCGGTATCGAAGACCGCGACTTCCTCATCGACGCCATGAACGTCGCCCGCTATTTCGTCCCGCACATCCTCTGCCTCAGCACGTCATCGCCGTTTTGGAGCGGCCGCAACACGGGTTTGAAGTCGTACCGGTCGATTATCTTCCGGCACTTCCCGCGCTCGGGCATCCCGCCGGTCTTCAAGGATTGGAGCGAGTATGAAAGCATGGTCGATGTGATGGTCCGCACCAAGTGCATCCCGGACGGCTCGAAGATCTGGTACGATGTCCGACCGAACTGCCGATATCCGACTCTCGAATTCCGCGTCTGTGACGTCTGTACCAAGGTCGACGAAGCCATCTGCATCGCGGCCTTATTCCAAGCGATCATCGCCAAACTCTGGAAGCTTCGCCGGGATAACTTGACCTTCCGCGTTTACCCGTCGGAACTCATCGAAGAGAACAAATGGCGGGCCGTACGCTACGGGCTCGACGGCAAAATGCTCGACCTCGGCCGCGAGATGGAAGTTCCGGCGCGCGATTTGATCCACGAGATGATCGATTGGTTCCTGCGCGACGTGATCGACGAACTCGGGACCCGCAAGGAGATCGAGTACGCGTATACCATCATGAAGGAAGGCACGAGCGCCGACCGGCAGTTGAAGACGTACCGTGACTCCGGCGAGAATATCCGGGACGTGGTCGATCAGTTGGTTGCAGAAACCCAAGAGGGCGTCTGAGGATGTTGAAGGTCTACACCAAATCCGGGGTGGCGTTCCAATACCCCGGGAACTGGACGTCGGAGAATGAGGACGACGGCGAGTCGTGGGCGGTCACTGTCACCAGCCCCGGCACGGCCTTCTTCATCGTGTCGCTGCGTCCCGACAACCAGACCCCGGCGCAGGTCGTGGATGAAGCGCTCGACGCGCTGCGAGCGGAGTACAAAGAACTCGACGTGGAGTCGGTAATCGAGACGATCAGCGGCTATCCGGCCGTGGGGTACGACATCGACTTCATCACGGTCGATACGACCATCGCAGCGTGGTCCCGCTGCGTGAGCTTGGCCGAAGGGAATCTACTGGTGATCGGCCAAGTGAGCGAGTTCGACCGCCGGATGTACGAAGATGTGTTGAAGGCGATGCTGGGGTCGTTCACCATCGCGGATGGGGACGAGTGAGTGTATGATAACAAAAAGGAGATTACCCGTGACGCCGGCATTCTCGACAACCGCAACGACAACCGACGGCATGACTTTGACGCTTGATACACCTGCCCCGGTCGGTTCTGGGCGCGTGCGTGTCACCGTGGAACCGATCGCTGCCCCGCAACCGCTGAAACTCTTAGAATTCTTGGATCAGTTACAGAAAGATCAACAAGCCCGCGGCCATGTCCCGCGGACTCGCGAAGAAATCGACGCTTCCGTGAGTGAAGAACGCGCCGGTTGGGATCACAGGTCGTGAAACTCTACCTCGATACTGCCGTGGTGATCTACCTCGTCGAGCGGCCCGTCGGCTTCGCGGCTGTGGCGACTACGGCCGTGGCGAATTTGGGACCGTCGGCGCTGGTCGGCACCGACCTCCTCAGAATGGAATGCCTCATCCATCCCCGACGTCTGAATCATTCTTCGCGAGAATCGGATTTCGAGAATTTCTTTCAACAGAACTATTTGCCATTCCACCCGATGGCCCCAGGCATTTTCGAGCGCGCGACCGATCTCCGGGCCAAGTATTTGAAATTGAAAACTCCGGACGTCCTACACCTCGCGGCCGCGATCGAATCGGGGTGCGATGCGTTTGTGACCAATGATTTCGGACTCAAAGTCATCACCGAAATCCGCGTCGAGGTGATCTGACCCCCAAACGAGCGAGTTCGACCGGCGGATGTACGAAGATGTATTGAAGGCGATGCTGGGGTCGTTCACCATCGCGGATGGGGATGAGTAGACTGAAGACATTCCACGAGGAGTTGCGGATATGAATACGAGCACTACGCTTACGGAGTTGCAAATTCCTTCGTCGCAAGCGAACTCGACTACGGCCCTCCGAGCCCCCGAAATCCCCGTCTGGCGTCGCGTGTTGGACGAGATATGGGAACGGCGCCACATCGAGGGGCGTCGCCGCCTGACCGCGAAAGAGATCGAGGATTGGGTGGCCGAAAATCGAGACGATGCAGGTGAGGCGTCATGAAGGTCTTCCCGGATTCCGACGTGGTCATCTATCTGGTCGAGAAACACCCCGATTTCGGGCCGATGGCAGAAGCCGCCCTCGCGGATTTGCAATCGGGGCCGTTGGTGACCTGCGCAATGGTGAGGCTCGAAGCCCTCACGCTGCCGATTAGGAAGAACGAGACGCGACGGATCGACGACCACCGTGATTTCTTCAACATCGCGAGCGTCTCGTTTCCGATGTCCGATTCCATTTTTGACCTCGCGTTGACCCTGCGCACTAAGCACCGCCTGAAAAGCCCCGACGCGATCAACCTCGCGTGTGCGATCCAAGCGGGCTGCGACGTGTTCCTAACACACGACCGGGACTACAAAACTGTCACCGAAATCCGAATCGTATCGATCCGCAATTATGCCACCCCATAACTTCCTCCGCGTCGCAGCCGCGTGCCCGGAACTCCGGGTCGCCGACCCCGCATTCAACGCCGAGCGCACGCTCGCTTTGCTGCGCGAGGCCGATGCGGCCGGGTGCGATCTCGCCGTGTTCCCGGAGATGGGCCTCGCCGGCTACACCTGCGGCGATCTGTTCCACCAGCCGACGCTCTTGAACGCGGCCGAGGCCTCGCTCGATACGCTCCTCGCCGCGGCGGGGCGCTGCTTCCACGGCGTGGCCGTCGTCGGGCTACCCGTCGCCGTCGATGGAATGATCTTCAACTGCGCCGCGGTCTTCTCTGGAAGCAAATTGCTCGGGGTCGTGCCGAAGATGTACCTCCCGAATTACAAGGAGTTCTACGACGGCCGTTATTTCCACCCGGCCGCGCACGCCGCTGTCAATGCGGTGTCACTGGCCGGGCAGACGGTGCCCTTCGGTACCGATCTGCTGTTCCGCGCGGACAACGCCCCGGACTTCGTCCTCGGCGTCGAGATTTGCGAAGACCTCTGGATGCCGGTGCCGCCGAGTTCCCTGCAAGCGCTCGCCGGGGCGACCATTCTCGCGAATTTGAGTGCGAGCAACGAGATCATCGGCAAGGCCGATTACCGCCGGCAACTCGTGAGCGGGCAAAGCGGCCGCTGCATCGCGGGGTACATCTACGCCTCGGCCGGGACGGGCGAATCGACGACCGACCTCGTTTTCGGCGGGCACTGCCTCATCGCCGAAAACGGCTCGCTCCTGGCGGAATCGGAGCGATTCCAGCGCCGCGCGCACATCACCATCCACGACATCGACCTCGATCGCATCCAACGGGATCGCCTGACCACGGGCAGTTTCCACGAAGGCCGCGACGGTCATCGGCCTTTCCGCACGGTGTCGTTCCCACTCGCCGAGTCGGAACGCACGCCGGCATTGATCCGCGAGGTCGATGCCCATCCGTTTGTGCCGTCCGACCCTTCGACGCTGAAGGATCGCTGCGGAGAAATTTTCGCCACGCAAGTGGCGGGGCTCGCCAAGCGGCTCGATCACATCGGCCGGCCACGGGTCAGCATCGGCGTCTCCGGAGGCTTGGATTCCACGCTCGCATTGCTCGTCGCCTGCAAAACCTTCGCGGAACTTGGCGAATCGCCGGCGAAGATCCAAGCGATCACGATGCCCGGCTTCGGCACCACGAAGCGCACGAAGGGGAATGCGATCGCACTGATGACAGCACTCGGCGTGACCCAGAAGGAAATCGACATCCGCCCGCTTTGCCTGATGGAGATGCGTGCCCTCGACCACAAGCCCTTCGGCATCGACCTCGCCGAGCACACCGTTGAAACCCTGTCGACCGCGCTGCACGCGCTCTCCCACGACAACCGGCACGACCTCGTCTTCGAGAACGTGCAGGCCCGAGTGCGGACGAACCTGCTGATGAACACGGCGTTCGTGATCGGCACCGGCGACGTCTCCGAACTCGCCCTCGGCTGGTGCACCTACAACGCCGACCACATGAGCATGTACAACCCGAAC
>JBBRUN010000501.1:0-4260 GCA_038247765.1 Gemmatales bacterium
GTCGACTCCGCGATCTGCTCGGGGAAATCGACGCGGTTGTTTCGCGGCACCCGTGGGCCGGTGAGCAGCGGCTCGTTGTTCCGTTCCCGGAACTCGCCGTCTGGCTTGAAAGTGATTTCCCCTCGCTGGGCGAACGCTCTGCCGAAAACGGCCCACAAGAGCTTGGCGAACTATCTGGGTACGGTTGGCTTTCCTGTCTGATCGGGGGGTTGATTCTGGTCGTACTCACGATTTCCATCGCCGAGTTCGTACGTTGGTTGATCGTTCGTTAAGGGAAAAGTCGTTCTGAGCTCGCTCCGAGCTAAAAAGAAAGTCCCTCTTCCCTCCGGCCTTGCGGCCGGAGAGAGCGAAGGCGATGCACATCAGGCCAGGGGATGGCGGGCGGTGGTTCGGCACCAGAGACCAAATTACAGCACGGTGCTGCGCAGTTCGAAGGCTCGTTGAACGCCTCTTTTCACATCGTCGCGACCATTATGCATCGTCACTCTCGATTTCAATACGAGAAGTATTGTGTAGACATCGACCCTACCAATGGGTATGGTGATTTTCAGGCCCACCCATAACCCCATCTCCCCCTGGGGATCGTTGCTATGACTGCACAAACCCACAATCGGCGCGACTTCCTGAAGACCACAGCGGCCGCTTCGCTTCTCGCTCCCATACTTAGTGGCGAAGCCCGAGCCGCCGCTAAGGACCGGATCACGATGGCCACTATCGGCACGGGTGGGCAGGGTACCGGCGACATGGGTGGTTTCTTAAGTTTCCCTGAAGTGCAGATGGTCGCGGTCTGCGACGTGGTACCCGAACATCGCGAACGTGCCAAGAAGGTCGTGAACGACAGATACAAGAACAACGACTGCAAGGCGTATAGCGACTTCCGCGAAGTGCTCGCCCGCGACGATATCGACGCCGTGCTGATCGGAACACCGGATCACTGGCACGCGATCATCACCATCGAAGCGTGTAAGGCCGGCAAGGATGTGTATTGCGAGAAGCCCGAGTGCTTGACGGTGAAGGAAGGCCGGGCCATGGTCGATGCCGTCCGGCGCTATGGTCGCGTCTTCTCGGGGGGAAGCCAACGCGTCCTGGGTGACTACGGCGATTGGCCACGCACGATCTGGGGCGGCTCGCTTGGAACCGTCAAAGAGGTCTACGTCGATTGCGGCGGTCCCTCCGGCGACTGCTACCTCCCCGAGGAAAAGCTGCCCAACGGGATGACCGCGGCCGAGTGGGACATGTGGCTCGGGCCGGCGCCGAAGCGACCGTTCCATTCGTCGCTGATCAAAGGCGGCTTCCGCCCGTTCCGCGATTACTCCGGCGGCGGCATGACCGACTGGGGCGCGCACCGTTTCGGCGCGGCGCTGTTCGCCACGGGGCACCACCTCACCGGGCCGACCGACATCATTCCTCCGGACGGAAAGGACATCAAACAACTCACCTACATCTTCGCCGACGGCATGAAGATGTATCACGGGGGGACGAAAGACATCCGCTACGTCGGCACCGAAGGCGAGCTGGATCGGGGGAAACCGAAGCCCGCCAAGCCGCCCCGCGCTTCCGACATGCCAACCTACAAGGGTCGCGGAGGTATCTTCGGCGACTTCCTCCATTGCGTGAAGACGCGGGAGAAGTGCTTCCGCGATATCGAGATCGCCCAACGGGCCTGCACCGTCTGCCACCTGGGCAATATCGCCTACTGGCTCAAGCGGCCACTGAAATGGGATCCTGTGAAGGAAGTAATCGTCGGTGACGAAGAGGCGAATCGCTGGCTCGACCGCCCCAAACGAGAACCGTGGTCGCTGTCGTAACGCTTCCCGAAGCCCGATCGATTACGACTCGGGCTCATCCCTTCTAATTCACGAAACGACTTCCCATGACGCGCCACAATCTCCCCGTAATTCTGCTCTTTTTCGCAACGCTCACCGCGTCCGCTCAGCCCGCGCCGCTCGAGCTCAAAGGCAAATCGCTGGCGGACACGTTCGGCGAACTGCTGCCGAATTTCCATTCTCCCAACAACGGTATGCGCACCGCGGCCCAACAGCGTTGGCAGGATATCTGCAACTCGACCGGGGCACCCGGCAACGAAAAACTCCGAGTCGAAGCCTGTGAACTCATGGCCGCCAAGCTCGACGCCAAGACGCCTCCCGCCTCCCGCCTTTGGTTGCTCACGCAGTTGGAACGGATCGGCCGTGAAGAGTCGGTCGAATCGGTCGCGGCCCTGCTCGTCGATCCGGATGTCGAGATCCGCGAGGCCGCCGTTCGGGTATTGGCGAATAACCCCAGCCCGAAAGCCACCGAGAAACTCACGGCCAAACTCGCCAAAGTGACCGGACCGACGCTCAACCCGGAGGACACCAAGACGAAAATCGGGCTGCTGAACGCCCTGGGGCACCGGGGCGATCCCGCCGCAGTGCTGCTCATCGCGAAGAATCTGGTCGGCATGGGCACCGCCGAGGTCGCTGCGGCTCGAGCGCTCGGGCGCATTCCCGGCGAAGACTCCCTAAAAGCGCTCTCGGCGGCGCGGCCGGTGGCGAAGGAATCGATTCGTACCGCTGTTTCAGAAGCTCTACTCGTTCATGCCGATCGCTTCCTCAAAGCCGGCAAGACGGCCGATGCCTCGGGAATTTATAAGGCGTTGAATTCGACCGATGAACCGCGGCCGGTTCGACTCGCCGCCCTGCGAGGGTTCATTCAGACCGAAGGCGACAAGGCCGGGGAGACTGTCCTCGGCATTCTCGCCGGTGACGATACTGGTGCCCAAGCCATCGCCCTCGGGCAGATCGAAAACCTCCCGGCGGGCGCCTTGAAAACGCTCGCGGCAAGCCTCGACAAGTTGCCGGTACCGAGCCGGGTAGCGGTCATCGTCGCCATCGCCGCACGCGGAGACAAGTCGCAGTCGCCCGTCGCCATGTCCGCCGCCAAGAGCACGGATGCTGCTGTGAGACGAGCCGGCATTGTCGCACTCGGTCGTCTCGGCGACGTCACCGTTGTTGAGTTTCTCCTCGAGGCGATGGCCGGGAAAGATGCGACGGCCGGGATCGCGGCCGATAGCCTTGCCGCGCTCCCCGCCGAGGGTGTCGATGAAAAACTGATCGCCGTGCTCGATGCCGAGAAGATCCCCGCGCGCTCCATCGCCCTGATCGGTATTCTCGAACGGCGCAGGGCCGTGAAGGGTGTGCCAGCCTTTTTGAAGGCCGCCGGGAATGCGGACGCAGGCGTGAGAATCGCCGCGTTCGCCGGATTGAAAACGCTGGCTTCACCGGAGCATCTTCCCGCGATGATCGCGGCGTTATCACTGACCGCGAAGGGCAATGAACGGGATCGGGCCGAACTCGCCATCGTTGCGGTGTCCGCCCAAGTCAGCCAAGCCGAGAAGCGAGCAGAGCCGGTCCTCGCCATCATTAAAGAGACATTAAATGATCGCAGAGAGGATTTACTCCCGCTTCTCGGGCGCCTAGGTGGTGCAGAATCGCTCAAAGTGATCCGAGAATCGTTGTCGAGTACCGATGGCGCCGTACACGACGCCGCTTTCGTCGGGATTTGCAACTGGCCCGACACCGCAGCGAACAGCGATCTGCTCGCTTTGGCCGAAAAGGGGAAGGACGCCGAAAAGCTGCGCTCGCTTCAATCGCTCATTCGCGTGAACACGGAGTTGATCGAACGCACGCCCGAAGAACGTCTCGACGCCTTGAATGTCATGAAAAAGGCGATGGTGTTGGCCACGCGAGATCAAGAACGCAAGGCCATCCTCGAAGGATTGGGAAACGTCCGCCATCTCGAGACTCTTCGCTATGTGGTTCCTCACCTCGATCAGCCGGCGTTCGTTCAATCGGTTTGCAAAGGCGTGGTGGAGTTGGCGCACTCGAAGATGCTGCGCGAACCGAATAAAGCGGAGTTCGAAATGGCGCTCGGCCGAGTGATCGAGTTGTGCAAAGACAAAGCGCTCGTGGATCGGGCCAAACAATACAAAGAAGGGCGATGAGCGCCGACCCGATTGATTATCCATCGATTCCAATTGTCGATGCCGCGATGTTCAAAAGTCTGCTGACATTTGCCTTGGCCTTCTTCGCCTTGAGCCAAGACACTTCGGGCCAGAAAAAGAGCCCCCCAAAATCCGCATCGTCATGATCGACGGCCAAAACAACCATGATTGGCGTACCACAACGCCAATCATGAAGAAGGCCTTGGAAGACTGTGGACGTTTCACCGTGGATGTTTCTTCCAATTTGCAGCCGAACGACAAGCTCGGCACCATCGAGA
>JBBRUN010000502.1:0-4253 GCA_038247765.1 Gemmatales bacterium
GCGTCCACGGCCCGGCCGGGATCGAGTTGCGTCCGCACCAAGTGCTGATCCGCCCGCTCGTGACCGAAAAGGGCACGCACCAGAGCAGTAAATACAACGCGTACACGTTCGAAGTGAACCCGCTCGCCAACAAGATCCAAATCGCGGCGGCCGTGGCGGAACTCTTCAACGTGACGGTGGAAAAAGTCCGGACGCAGACCCGCAAAGGCAAACACGCCCGCTACCGCCAAGTGATGGGCGTCCAGTCGGACTGGAAGAAGGCGATCGTCACGCTGAGCGCGAACGACAAGATCGACTTCTTCTAATCGGCGAGCCGGCGGCTTGAGCCGCCGGAGTGGTGTTCGTGTTCGCGTGTTTTTAACGAGGGTGATCCGATGGGCGTTCGCAACTACAACCCGACATCCGCCGGCCGCCGGGGCGGTTCGGTATCGGATTTCGCCGAGTGCACGAACCCGAACGTCAACGCGCCCTACAAGCCGTTGCTCGTGCGCCTCAAGAAAAAGGGCGGTCGGAACAACCAAGGCATCACCACGTCGCGCTTCCGCGGCGGCGGTCACAAACAGATGCTGCGCATCGTCGATTTCAAACGAAAGATGGACGGCATCGAAGCACTCGTGCTGACGGTCGAGTACGATCCGAGCCGCTCGGCCCGCGTCGCCTTGGTTCAGTACGCCGACGAAGTGCAGACCAAGAAATACATCCTCGCGCCGGACGGCCTCAAAGCCGGCGACAAAGTGAACTCCGGCGAAGCGGCCGAACCGCGCATCGGCAACTGCTTGCCGCTGTCGAAGATCCCGCTGGGCCTGACGATTCACAACGTCGAGATGACCCCGGGCCGCGGCGGTCAGATCTGTCGCTCCGCCGGTTGCTCGGCGACCTTGATGAACCGCGAAAAAGAGTGGGCGCTCATCACGTTGCCGAGCGGCGAAGTCCGGCGGATTTCGGCCAAGTGCCGGGCGACCATCGGCTCGGTGTCGAACCCGGACCACATGAACGTGAGCCTCGGCAAAGCCGGGCGCAAGCGATGGATGGGCCGCAAGCCGCACAACCGAGGCATGGCGATGAACCCGACCGACCACCCGCTCGGCGGGGGCGAAGGTCGCAGCAAGGGCGGTGGCCACCCGTGCGGCCCGACCGGTGTCAACGCCAAAGGCGGCAAGACGCGCAGCAAGAAGAAGCCCTCGAATTCGTCGATCGTCCGGCGTCGCCCGGCCGGCCGATTCCAGCAACACAATGGGTAGTGCGGAGTGCGGAATTCGGCGTGTAAGAACGGAGACATTGAAATTGCGAAGTCGGCGTCGGGGATGGCGGGTTTGATATTCCGCACTCCGCACTCCGCACTCCGCACTGGAGCGCAGCATGAGTCGGTCGCTGAAAAAAGGCCCGTACGTCGACATGCGGCTGTTCGCCAAAGTCGAGAAACTGGGCAAGAAAGAAGCCCACAAAACGTGGTCGCGCGATTGCACCATCGTGCCCGAGTTCGTGGCCTCCACGTTCCTCGTTCACAACGGCAAGACCTTCGTGAAGGTTTACGTCACCGAAGAAATGGTCGGGCACAAGCTCGGCGAATTCTCCCCGACGCGGACCTTCCGAGGCCACACCGCCGGCAAGGCGAAAGCCGCCGCCGGGGCGAAGTAAACCCGTAACGACCGACACGCGTCCACGAACCTACCGGCGACTGCCATGATTTATGTAGCCAAACACCGCTTCGCCGACGTCGCCCCCCGCAAGATGCGGCCCATCGCGCAGATGGTCCGGGGCATGAATATCGACGACGCCATCGAGGCTTTGAAGTTCCTTCCGAACCGCGGCGCCCGGCTCATCGAAGCCGTGGTGAAAAGCGCCGTCGGCAACGCCGAAGACCTCGGTTGCCGCAATCTCGAAGACCTCGTGGTCACCGATTGCCGCATCGACGGGGCTCCGATGTTCAAGCGGATTCAACCCCGCGCCCGCGGCACCGCCTTCGGCATCAAGCGCCGTTTGGCCCACATCATCGTGGGCCTGACCGACCCGAATGCCGAGGAAGGCCTGCCCGAAATGACGACCGACGAACCGGCGCTGCCATTGCCCGTGCCGACGGTCGTCGATGCCCCGGCCCTGGGTGCGGCCCCGGTTACCGAACCGGCCCCGACCGAAGCTCCGGCGACCCCGGCTTAACGAACCAACACCGGCCGGGCGGCCGGGGCTCGCGAGAGCCGAACCGCCCGATGTGTCACCCGAGATCGCAGGATAAAGGGCATCGGCTATGGGTCAGAAAGTCCGCCCCACCGGCTTCCGCGTCGGCATTATGACCGACTGGGCCAGTGCGTGGTACGCGAACAAGCGCGACTTCTCGGAGTTGCTGATCGAGGACTTCCGCATCCGGAAGTTCATCTCGGCGTACCTCACGAAGACCAAGGACCGCAAGGAACAGCGCCCGGCCATCGCCAAGATCCGCATCGAACGCACCCGCGAACGCGTCAGCGTCATGGTCTACAGCAGCCGGGTCGGGGCGATCATCGGCAAAAAAGGCGAGAAGATCGACAAGCTGACCAAGGCTCTCGAGAAGCTGACCCGCCGGCACATCGAAGTGAAGACGATCGAAGTGACGCGGCCGGAAATCGACGCCCAGATCATCGCCGAAGATATCGCGGAGCAACTGGAGAAGCGCTCGAGCTTCCGCCGCACCATGAAGACCGCCATGCAGCGGGCGATGGAAGGCGGGGCCAAAGGCATCAAGCTCCAACTGTCCGGCCGGCTCGGCGGGGCGGAAATGGCCCGCTGCGAAAAGAGCATGGAAGGCAGCATCCCGCTCTCGACCCTGCGGGCGAAGGTCGATTACGGCTTCAGCGAAGCCTCGACGCCCCAAGGGAACATCGGCATCAAGTGCTGGGTGAACAACGGCGACTTCGTGACCGGCGAAATCAACGACACGACCGACGCCGGAGCCGGCGGCCAGAAACGCCCGCAGCGCCGCCGCCGGGGCTAATGGCAGTGCGGAATTCGGAGCGCGGAATGCGGAATAACAGAGTCGGAATCCGAGTGGGAGTGTTTCGATGGCGTTGATGCCCAAGCGCGTGAAGTTCCGCAAGAACCAGCGCCAAGTGATCCGCGGCAAGGCGGCGAAGGCCAAGTACCACGGCGCCATCAAGGGCTTGGCCCACCGGGGCAACTACGTCGCCTACGGCGAATACGGCCTGCAATCCCTCGAAGGGGGTTGGCTCTCGGCGGAGGCGATCGAAGCCGGGCGGATCACGATGACGCGGTTCGTGTCCGGCGAAGGCCGGTACTACATCCGCGTCTTCCCGCACAAGTCCGTGACCTCGATCCCCGCCGAAACGCGGATGGGTAAAGGCAAGGGCGAACCGGAATACTGGGCCGCAGTGGTTAAGGCCGGCACGGTGATGTTCGAAATCGGCGGTCTGCCGGAAGCGGCCGCGAAGGACGCCTTGGCCCGCGTGGCCTACAAGATGCCCTTCAAGTGCCGGTTCGTCAGCCGTCGCCCGAACGTATGATTTTTTGCAACCCCGACCGCTGACGCGGTCGGCTCGCCGGAGTGGATGACCGTTATGAAAGCCAGCGACCTCCGCAACATGAGCGACGACCAGCTCGCGCTCTCGTTGATCGAGACCGAAAAGCACTTGTTCCAGCTCCGGTTTCAATCGGCGACCGATCGCCTCGAAACCCCGAGCGAGATCAAGAAGGCCAAGCACGATATCGCGCGCATCAAGACCTTGCAGCGCCAACGGCAACTGGTCGCACTCGGGAAGATCGGCGACGCCGACCTCGCGGCCCAACTGGCGACGCTGCAAGCCAAGATCGAAATGCCCGGCAAACGCCGGTTCAAGCGGGCCATCGTCCGCCTCGAAACGATTCAATCCGAACGAGCGGCCCAGAAGGGGAGCGGGAAGTAATGGCGGACACCAACGCAGCACCGGCGACCGAAACCCCGGCCTCGAACGGCCGGCTCGTCCAAGGCATCGTGACGGGCGACAAGATGAACAAGACGCGCCGCGTCGAAGTGCAGCGCCTCGTGCGCCACGCGAAGTACGGCAAGTTCATCAAGAAGCGGACCGTCTGCTATACGCACGACGAAACTAACGATTCCCACTTGGGCGACACCGTCGAGATCCGCGAATCGCGGCCGCTGTCGAAGAACAAGCGCTGGACGCTGGTGAAGATTTTGACGAAGGCCCCGAGCCGCACCGTCGCCAACCTCGAAGGCGCCGTCGCCGGGAGCCAGTTGCCGACCGAAGCCCCGACCAGTAAATAAA
>JBBRUN010000503.1:0-4246 GCA_038247765.1 Gemmatales bacterium
CTTCCCCTCCGTCGGTCCACTCAGGAGAGTCTCCGTGTTGCTCCTCCGAGGGCTTCTTTCGGCCCCACTCGCGCTCCTGTTCGTATCGGGCGTCGCAGCCGCACCGCTGCGGATTACGATCGACGCGGAAGCCGGGTCCGCTTGGCAGCGGGAGAAGAAGACCCCCGCGAAGCCGGCGACGGATGCGGAGTTCCTGCGCCGAGTTAGCCTCGACCTCGTCGGCGTGATCCCGACTGCCGACGAAACCGTCGCATTCCTCGACGGCAAGGATGCGGACAAGCGCGACAAGCTCATCGACGCGCTTCTCGCCGATCCCCGCTACGCCCGGCATCAGGCCGATATCTGGGACATGGTGCTGTTCGGCCGCAACCCGCCGGGGTCCGAGACGCAGCGGCGCGAGGGCTTCCAATCTTGGCTCCGCTCGCGCTTCGAGAAGAATACTCCCTACGACGAATGGTCCCGCGAGTTGCTCAAAGCCGGCGGCACGAGCGCCGACGGCCCGCCGATGTACTTCGCCCAGTATCGCAACGCCCCGGAAGACGGCATCGAAGCCGTCTCCCAGACTTTCCTCGGTGTGCAGCTCCAGTGCGCCCGCTGCCACGATCACCCATTCGAGGAGTGGAAGCAGAAGGAATTCTACGGCATGGCCGCGTTCCTCGCCCGGCTCGATGTGGTCACGGTCGCGCAGAAGGGGGATCGGCCCGTATTCGCCATCGGCGAACGCAACTCCGGCGATGTCCGGTTCACGGGCTCGGTGAAGGACGCGAAACCGGGCGATAAGGGCGAGGCGGTGAAGCCGAAGTTCCTGCTCGGGGCGGAACTCGCGGAGCCGGCGCTGGCGAAGGACTTCAAGGAGCCGAAGTTCCCCGAGAAGCAGATGCCGCCGAAGCCGAAGTTCTCGCGGAAGGACGCCCTCGCCGATTGGATCACCGCTCCCGAGAACCCGTATTTCGCCCGCGCCGTGGCGAACCGGGTCTGGGCGCAGTTCATGGGCCGGGGATTGGTCCATCCCGTGGACAATCTGAGCGAATCGAACAAGCCGAGCCACCCGGCTCTGCTCGACGCGCTGACGAAAGGATTGATCGCCCACAAGTTCGACCTGAAGTGGCTGATCCGCGAATTGGTCGGCAGCAACACCTACCAGCGCTCGGGGCGCGGCGGCGGCGAAGCGAAGCCCGAGTGGTTCCAGCACGCCCGCAGCCGGCCGCTCTCGGCCGAGGAACTCGTGGAGTCGTGGCAGGTGGCAACCGGCTATACCGAACCGACGGGGGCGAAGAAGCCCGACACCGACCGATTCCGGCCGTTGGGCAACGGGTACCTCCTTTCGCATTTCGGTTCGCCGAATACGGGCACCGGCGATTTCCAGGGCGGCATCCGCGAGCACCTGTACCTGAACAACGGGCCGATGGGCACCATGATCGGCGCGAAGGGCGGCTTGGCCGAGTCCGTGGGCGACGCGAAGAAGCCGGTGGGCGAACGGGTCGAACGCCTCTACTTGGCGGCGCTCAACCGGCGACCGGCCCCCGAGGAAGCGGCGAAATTCACCGAGTTTCTCAAAGGCGGCGGCTCTGCGGCCGACGCCGTCTGGGTTTTGATCACCTGTAGCGAATTCCGATTCAACCACTGAGCGGAGCCTCTCCTATGACTTCGAATCGCATCGGAACCGACCACCTCTCACGGCGCGCCCTGATGAAGGGCGCGCTCGCCACGGCGGCGGGCGGGGTCGTACTGAACTGGGGCGGTCTCACCGGCTTCCGGGCCATCGCCGCCGAGGCCCGCAAAGTCGAGAAGCACTGCATCCTGCTCTGGATGAACGGGGGGGCCAGCCAGTTCGAGACGTTTGACATGAAGCCCGGCCGACCGAGCGGTGGGCCGTTCCGCCCCATCGACACGAACGTGCCCGGCGTCCGCATCTGCGAACTCATGCCGAAGATGTCGCAGCAGATGGACAAGGTCGCCGTCATCCGCACGATGCGCACCTCCGAGGTCGATCACCCCGGCGGTATCCACCTCATGCACACCGGCTACAAATCGTCGGCCAACGTGCGCTTCCCCGAACTCGGCGCGGTCGTCGCCAAGTACAGGGGCACGGCCGGCGGCGACCTGCCCGACTTCGTCAAAATCTCGTCCAACGGTGACGCGGGGGCCGGCTTCCTCGGGCCGAAGTACCAGCCCTTCGGCATCGGCAGCGACGGGAACCTGCCGCAGTTCGCGGTGTCCAATATGGAACCGGCGAAGGAGGCCAAGCGGCACGATTTGCGGTCGTTCGTCGAGAACCGCTACGCTGCCGAGACGGACAGCGAAGTGGCGAAGATGAACCTCGAAGGCTACGAGGCCGCGCGGCGGTTGCAGAAGGGCCGCGACGCCTTCAAGATCGACGCGGAGTGGGCCGCATCGAAGGAGCTGTATGGCGACAGCGAATTCGGCCGGCGCTGTCTGCTGGCGCGCAAACTGGTCGAATCCGGGGTCGCGTTCGTCGAAGTCGGCCAGAGCAGCTACGACTCGCACGCCGACAATTTCCAGTGGCACCGCGGGTTGGTGCCGCCGATGGAACACGCCTGGGCCGGCCTGCTCGCCGACTTGAAGGAGCGCGGGCTGCTCGACAAGACTCTCGTCGTCTGGACGGGCGAAATCGGCCGCACGCCGAGCATCAACAACCGGGCCGGCCGCGATCATTACGTCCGCTGCTGGTCGACGGCGCTGGCCGGCTGCGGCATCAAGGGGGGCCAAGCCTACGGCACCAGCGACGCAGACGGGGCCGACGTGAAGGACAACCCCGTGACGGAAGGGGACTTCTTCGCCACGATCTACAGCGCGCTCTCGATCAACCCGAAGGCCGAGAACTACGCCGGCCTGCGTCCGGTGCCGTTGGCCCCGTTCGGATCGAAGGTGGTGACGGCGCTGCTGGGATGAAGGCGAGCGGCGCGGCCGCTCGTCCAGAAGTCGGCCGAACCCAATGTCCCGGAAGCCCCGCCATGTTCACTCCCGCCAAGCCGACGCTCCGCTACCAACTCACCTGCGAAGGGTCGTGGCCGACGGCGGTCGCGTTCCTCGGCTCGGGGCGGCGGCTCGCCGTCGGCAACCAACTCGGGCAGCTTTACGTGTGGGATTTGCCCGAGAAGCCGCCGGAGTTCAAGGCCGAGCCGAAGGGGGATCGCCAAGCCCCGAACGTCTGGCCCGCGCGCCGGCTCGACGGGCACACCAACGAAATCACCCGCCTCGCCGTCACCCCCGACGGCAAGTTCCTGGCCTCGGCGAGTTACGATCGCACGATCCGCCTCTGGCCCACCGACGCCCCCGCCGTCGGAAAAGCCGAAGCCGTACTCGATGCCGACGCCCGCAAGCGCGAAAGCAAGCGCAGTGGCAAAAAAGAAGCGGCGCCCGCCCCCGGAATCACCGTCGGAACGCAGACCGCCTGCGAGGTGCTCGAAGGCCACAAGGATTGGATCTACACACTCGGCATCAGCGGCGACGGCAAGCGGCTGATCGCGGGGGACGCAGCCGCCGGTGTGATCGTCTGGGACGTGGCGACCCGCAAATCGGTGGCGGCTTGGACGGGGCATCCGTGGAACTGGATCGTCGCGGCGGCGCTGTCGCCGGACGGCGGGACGGCACTCGTCTCTGAGAATCGGTACAAACGCGACGACTTCGACGTGCCTTCGCCGGGCCTCAAGCTATGGGACGTGGCGAGCGGCAAAGAAAAGCTCGACATTTTGAAGATGCAATTTCCGAAATTCAACCCCGCCGAACGCGGCTACGGCCCGTCTCAGGCATGGCGGAAGTTCGTTGGCAACGGCCTCATCGCGGCGGCGATCTCCCCCGATGGCAAACTCGTCGCGGTCGGTCAGGGCGGCGAGACCGACACGGGCAAAGTCCACCTCCTCGATGCCGCCACGGGCAAGCTCGTTCGCGACGTGTCGGGGCACATGTACGGGATCACCGACATCCTGTTCACGGCCGACGGCAAGCACCTCGTGTCCGCCGGCCGCGACACCTGCGTGCGCGTCTGCCAAGTGTCGGACGGCAAGGAAGTCGCCGTGCTGGGCGCGCCGCGCGGCGGGCAGTTCAAAGACTGGTTCAGCGCCGTGGCCCTGTCTCCGGACGAGCGGACCCTCGCCGCCACCGACATCGCCGGAGCGGTGTACGTCTGGGAATTCGGGGGATAGTGGCCCAACAATGTGCTGATCAATTGTTTCTTGCCGGTGCTGATGGCGTTCCGAGGTCATCAGCACTGTTGGGCCACTAC
>JBBRUN010000504.1:0-4241 GCA_038247765.1 Gemmatales bacterium
AAAAGATCTAGTTCGGGCCGGCTTTGCCAAGTGGGCCGCTCTCGGTATTGGAATCACCTTCCAAGAAGTTAACAACCCAGCTAACGCAGAAATCCGCATCGGCTTCGTCCCGAACGATGGCTACTGGTCCTTCGTCGGCCGGGATATCCTCACGGTCGGCCAATCTCAGCGCACGATGAACTTCGGTCAAGATCTCACGCAAGATCCCCGCCGGGAAGACGTCGCGATCCACGAGATTGGCCACACGTTGGGGTTCTCCCACGAGCACCAAAATCCATTGGCAGGCATCGTCTGGAACGAAGCTGCCGTGTACAACTACTTCGCGGGCGCTCCGAATCATTGGTCAAACGAAAAGACCTATAACAACATCATTCGCAAGCTCCCGCTAGGCGAAGTTCAAGGCACACAGTGGGACTACAATTCGATCATGCACTACGCCTTCGAAGCCGGCTTGATCCAATCGCCCGCGCCGTTTCAAAACGGTCTGCAACCGAGCGGGGGCCTCTCAGCCAAAGACATCGCCCAAGTCCGCAAGTTCTACCCATTATTGAATGGTGGTGGCGGAGGTGGCCCAGCGATGCCAGTTCTCAAGCCGTACGAATCGCAAGTCTTCACCTTAGCCCCGGCCGAGCAGTCGAACTACAAAGTCGAACCAACCTCCACGCGCGACTACACGATCCAAACATTCGGCGGGTCCGACACTGTCCTAGTGCTTTTCGAGAACAACAACGGAGACCTCGAGTATGTGAAAGGCAACGACAGCAGCGGTACGTCCCAAGATTCGAAGATCGTCGTCCGATTGGTTGCGGGTCGGAAGTACGTGCTCCGCATGCGGATGGTGACTGCCGTCGATTCCGATCTGAACTCGATCATGATGTATTGAGTGCCGATGAAAGCAAGCCAATGGTTTCTCGGTCAATGTGCCATTGGCGATGCTCGAAGTTCGGACAATGTAGGATTGGTATTCTGTAAGAATTGTGAGGGTGTGGTTCGAAACTATTGTGGGACATATTTGTTTCGCTGCTTCCTATTTCCCGCAAGTGACGTACTTTGCACCTTAGTGACGACTCAACGTGATCCCCCAACTCGGAGACGCCCTGTGATCCGCATCTATTTCGTTCCAGTCGCTGTTTTGCTCATGCTTTGCAGCCAAGCCCAAGCTTTCCACCCCTGTGGCGGTTACACTTACCACTACAGAGTACATGGTCACGGGGTGGGTGCACCACCGCTCGGGTCGGGGATACAGACCTTCAACGTCGCCCCTTCTCGCTCGCCTGTTTTTCAGTCGGCCCCCTCGGCGAACTTCCAATTTGTTCCGACGACTCCGCAATTTTCATTCGGCTTCACTCAACCGCAGTCGCTCGGTACGTGGAACTTCAACGCGAATCCTGCCGCAACGCCTTCGGAAGCCCTACTTCCTACCACTATTCTCGACGCACTCAAACTCGCTTGCCGGTTCATCGGAGGCGGGAATGCCGGATCCGGTGGCACCACGATGGTCGACCTTTCACCGCTGACGGCCGACATCAAGAAGCTCTCCGATGATTTGAAAGTGATGCGGAGCACACAAGTTGAGATGAACGCGTTAATCATCCAACTCCACACGAAGGTCTTCCCGGGCCAAAACCCGAGTGCGACTCCAATCATTCCGAAGGAAATGCCGAAACCTGGATCCCTGCCGCCTCCGAAATCGGCCCCGATCACCGAAATCCCTTGCGAATTCAAACAGCTCCGCCTGGAAGCCGAGCGGCTGGCCGCGGAGTCGGCAGTCAAGAACGAAGTCATCGTGAAAGCGAGCAAGTAGCCCGCCGGATCTGAGTCGATCGAAAGCCGTGTGCCGGGTTTAACGCCCCGCCCGCGGCTTTTTTCGTGCGCCGCAACCACTTTATCTGACAACGTCCGCAGAAATCGGCCGAAAGATTATCCGACACGGCACCGCGTGATGCGGTTGGCGAATCGTTCCCTCCGAAGGAGTCCGGATCATGCGGTTGAAACCCGTTTCATTGCTAGCATCGCTGGGTATTGGCGTATTGCTGTCAACTTCAGCCCGGGCGTACGAACCGATCGCGGCCGACTGTGGCGATCCCTGCCCGGTTGTAAATTGTGCCCCCGCCCCGTGCATCCGCATTCTGCCGTCGCTTTGCGAAGTTTTAAAGCGCAGGGTGTGCGATCCCGTCTGCATCGAGCGCCCTCCGCTGTTCAGCCGCCTGCACCGCAACGTCACGTGCATGCCATCCGGCGCGGGCTACCTCCAAAGCGTCGCCAGCGATCCTCAGAGTGTGCCATCGACACCCAATAAAGGAAACGCCCAATCGACCCCGTCGAATCCCGCTCCGGCCGCACCGGCTCAAGGATTCGCCCAAGCCGCGGTACCGTCGATGGTCACGGTGCCGGTACAGTCGTTCGTGATGGTGCCGGTGACGACTTGGCAAGCGGTGCCGGTGACGACATATCAAACGGTCTCGGCGAATTCGATGCTCGCGCAATCCTTCAACGGCGTCCAAACCGCCAGCGGCCAGTCGTTCGGTTCCAGCGCTTTGTCCGAACTGGAAACGCGGTTGTCGCAAATAATAAGGGCCAACGGCGGCTCCGCCTCGGCCCAAGCCGCCGGAACGACGCCGTGCGCGAAGACCCAAGCGGAACTCGACAGACGCTTCTTGGAACTGGAGAAGCGGCTCACCGACCTGCAACTCGAAGCGTCCAAGGTGCTGGTGAAGCACGACGGCCAGCTCGAAGAAATCAATAAGACCATGAAGCTATTGCTGCAAGCCGGAAAGGATCAAAATAGCCGCATCGAGAAGCTCGAAAAACCGATGGGTAAACCTCCCGAGCCGATGAAGAAATCGGACGTCATCCCGACGATTCCGGTGCCAATGCCGGAATCGAAGTAGTCCTACAAGTTCGACCAGAGTCGTGGAAGGCGGGCAGGCCCAGCGTGGCCCGCCCGTCTTTTTTCGTATAGCGATGCCCCCCGAAGCCCCGCCGTCTGTGTTTTTTACCGAGTCGGGACGGTTGGACTGAATTTTCCGACAGTGACGGTCGATTTTAAAAGTAGTGGTTATCCGGAGTAACGCTCGAGGACTGGGCCATGATTCGCGTTTTTGTGTTGGTCGTAATCATTTTCGGTTCCGTCGGCTGCAATGCTTGTCGGCGCTTGCAACATTGCACGGACGAATCGTGCGCGCCTGTCGAGAGCTGCCCGGCTCCGGCGACCCCGCAAGGGACGGGTCAATCAACCCTGGCCCCGGCACCCGCCCCGGCGGCACCGCAACCTGCGCCGACGCCGGCCGCCGCACAATCCGCCCCGGCCGCTCCAGCGGCGAATCCGCAGTCGTTCGTCCAGCCTCAGCAAGGCATGATGCAACAAGGCATGATGATGGGGAATTTCGCCCAACCGCAGATGATGATGCCGGCTGGCTTCATGCAAACCGCGCCGCAGTTCAACATGCAGGGCGCCACCGTGACGACCTCGCCGGGCCGCACGCGCTTGGCCTTTTCGCTGAGCACGATCAAGATACCGCTGCCTTGGATCAAAGCGACACCGGTAGTTGGTCCGCAAGAAATCACGATGCATGTCCCCGCGCCGCAGCTACAGCAGCCGGCGATGGTGCCGCAAATGTTCTTCCAAGGCCAGCCGCAGATGATGATGCAACCGCAGATGCCGATGCCGTACATGGTCGGTCAAGGGCAAATGATGCCGGGGATGCAAGGGTCGTTTATGGGCAACCCGCAAGGGATCCCTGGGAACTTCGCCCAAGCCGCCCCGCAGGGCAACTTGGTCTGCCCGCCTTGCCCGCCAAACACCGGCGTCACGCCGGAGCGGGTGCAAAAACTGACCGCGCAAATCTTGGAACTCGAACAACAATTGAAAGCCACAGCACTCGCCGCCCCGTCGAAAGAGGCTCCGAAAGACGGGAAGTGATCGGGACAAGGGAGAGTCCACGATCTAGTCGACGAGGCCATCGCCGCCCAACTGCGGCGCATGAAGAAGACCACCGAACTGCCGCCGCTGGCCAAGCGGAAACACGTGCGCGGCCGCCGGCCCCACGATCCGGCCTTCGACGTGCGGACGGCGTTGTATCTGATGCTCGGCCTCGATCTGACGGCGATGGAAGGACTGGACGAACTCAACGCCTTGACGCTGATCAGCGAGCTCGGCACGGACATGGCGAAGTGGCCGACGGTGAAGCACTTCACGAGCTGGCTGGGCCTGTGCCCGAACTTCAAGAAGACCGGGGGTA
>JBBRUN010000505.1:0-4229 GCA_038247765.1 Gemmatales bacterium
CGCGCAGGCGCGAGAGCTGTCACACCGGTTTGCAATCGGAGATTCCAGACCCTCGCTTGCGCGTCGGTCTAACTAGAGAGTGCAAGATGCCAGATATCATCGTGGGAATCGACCTCGGCACCACCAATAGCGAAGTCGCCATCGTCGAGAATGGTCAGCCGCGGGTCATCGTCATCGACGGCGATCCGATCCTGCCGTCGGTCGTCGGCCTGTCTGCGGACGACAAACTCCTCGTCGGCAAGCCGGCCCGCAACCAGTACGTGTTGGCCCCCGAGCGCACCGTGAAATCGGTGAAGCGGCAGATGGGGCTGGACATGAAAGTCTCAATCGGGACGCAACAGTTCCGGCCGCAAGAAATCTCCGCGATGATCCTCCGGCGCTTGAAGGAAGCCGCCGAGAAGGATCTCGGCCAACCGGTGACCAAAGCGGTGATCACGGTGCCGGCCTACTTCAACGACACCCAACGCCAAGCGACACGCGAAGCCGGGCAGCTCGCCGGGTTGGAAGTCGTGCGCATCCTGAACGAACCCACCGCGGCGGCGCTGACGTACCGGCCGAACCCCGAAACGAGCGAGAAGTTCCTCGTCTACGATCTCGGCGGCGGTACGTTCGACGTCAGCGTCGTCCAAGCCGAGGGCGGCGTCTTCGAGGTTCTCAGCAGCCATGGCGATACCCAACTCGGCGGCGACGACTTCGACGAACTGTTGTTGAACCACATCGCCGACGAGTTCGAACAGCTCTACTCCATCGACCTGCGGGCGAACCTCCCCACGCGGGCGCGCTTGCTCCGAGCCGTGGAGAACGCCAAGAAGGTGCTGTCCGATCACGCCCTCGCCAAGATCGAAGAAGAGTTCATCGCCGAGAAAGACGGCGTGCCCCTGCACCTGACGAAAGAACTCGAGCGCAGCACCTTCGAACAATTGATCGACCCGCTGTTGCGCCGGACGATGGACTGCCTGCAGAAGGCCCTCGACGACGCCAAGATCAACGCGGGGGAACTCAAGCAGGTCGTCCTCGTCGGCGGCAGCACGCGCTCGCCGGTGATCTCCCGACTGCTCGAAGCGCGGCTCGGCCAACCGGCGCACCGCGAAGTGCACCCCGACCTCTGTGTGGCCATGGGCGCCGCCATCCAAGCTGCGATCATCGCCGGCAACGATGTCGGCGCGGTCCTTGTCGATATCACCCCGCACTCAGTCGGCATCAAGTCGCTCGAAGTGCCCGACTCCTTCTCCCGGCAGTTCAACGAGTTCAAATTCGCCCCGATCATCCCGCGCAACACCCCGCTGCCGACGAGCCGCAGCGAAATCTTCTGCACCGTCTCGGACAACCAAGCGAAGGTGGACATCGACATCTTCCAAGGCGAAAGCGGCGACGTGCGGCGCAACCACCGCGTCGGCAAGTTCCTCATCGAGGGCTTGGCCCGCGTCCCCGCCGGGAATCAACTCCTCGTGCAGATGGACCTCACGCTCGACGGCACGTTGAAAGTCACGGCCAAAGAAAAGGCCACCGGGATGATGAAGAACATCGTCATCGACAACGCCATGGCCCGCTTCGCCGTGGAAGAAAAAGACGCGGCGCAATCGCGGCTCGACCGCATGTGGGCCGAGCCGGAGTGGACCGATGGAGAACCGATCGACCCGGCCAAACTCGCCGATTTGCTCGGCGCCGAACCGGGAGCCTTCGACGAAGACGAAGACGATGAAGGTGACGAAGTCGATGGCTACGAGAAGTTCCCGACGCCCGAATCGGAGGGCGAAGTCCCGGCCCCGCGCTTCCAATTCCCGGACGACGCGGCGAGCACCGCCGGCCAGCGGGAAGCGGTGCAGGCGCGGGCGCTCTTGGAAAAAGCCGAGCGCGTGGCGACAAAAGCCAACGCCGAGGATCAAGCCGAGCTCGGCCGGCTGACGGCGAACGTGAAAGTCGCCCTCGACGAGCGCCGCTGGCCCGACCTCACCAGCGCGAGCAACGCCCTCGCCGATGTCCTCTTCTACTTGGAAGACGCATGACGATCGTGTGCCCTTGCTGCCGGACGTCGAACGAGACCGCGACTTGCCGGCGCTGCAAAGCCGATCTGAGCCTGCTGGCCGCGGTCGAGGCGCGGAGGCAGTATTTGATCGAGGAAGCGCGATCCGCGCTGGGCGAGCGCAGGAGTGCGGATGCGGCGCTGAACGAAGCCGCCGGATTGCGCGACGGAAATGATGTGGCGCAACTCCGGGCGCTGGCCGCGTTGCTGAAGGGGGACTACGAGGGAGCGATGACTTGCTTACCCGAGCGGTGGGCGTAAGCCCTCCGAGGAACTCTAACGGCGTGTGGTTCGCATCCTCGGAGGGCTTACGCCCACCGCTCGGGAACATGGAATGACCGAAACCGTACTCATCGTCGACGACGAAGACGGCGTCCGCCGAACCTTCCAAGAATGGCTGGCCGGGGTGCCGGGTATCCGCGTCTACGCCGCCGCCGATGCCGAGACCGCGCTCAAGATCGTCAACGAAGTCCCCATCGACCTCACCATCTTGGATTGGAACCTCGGTGCCGGGTCGGATGGCTTACGCCTCCTCGAAGACCTCGTCGAATTCCAACCCGAGATCGTCGCCATCCTCGTCACCGGCTTCGCCAACCAAGCGACCCCGCTCGACGCCCTCCGCATGGGCGTGCGGGACTATCTCGACAAAAACCAAGACCTCAACCGCAACACCTTCGTCGCGGCCGTCACCAAGCAGCTCGCCAAGATCATCCCGGCGAAGCGGCAGCGCGAGCTCAACCGCAGTCTCGCCGACTTCCGCGAAGCCGTGGCCAAGGTGCTGCCGCTCGTCCAAGGCTCGGCCGCCCTGCACGATCCGCTGCCGTTGCCCGTCGCCGTACACACCCTCTTCCGCTTCCTACTGACGGCCACCGGGGCCAAGTCCGGGGCGCTCGTCGTCCGCCATCTGCCCACCGGGGCACCCGAAACCGCCGCGGCCTACGGCCCCGATGGCAACGCGTTATCAGTTGGCACGGTGCCCTTCAGTCGGACGCTCGGTGCGAGCGTCGTCAGCCGGCAAGAGCCGTGCATCATGAACCAACTCGGTTCGCCGGACGACAGCATCGAATGGCTCCCCTTCGAGAAAGGGCGTTCGACGATCCTCGCGGCGCCCTTGCGCGTCGGCCCGGGTCTGCACGTCATTCTCGAACTCTTCGACAAACCGGAGTTCGTCGAAGCCGACAAGAAACTCGTCGCCGCGACGGCCGACGTCGGTGCTGAATTGCTGCGTCGGGCGCTCACCGAGCGCCAGACGCACCGGCTGCTGTTCGATGCGGTGGAAGCCGCTCTGAAAGCGAGCGAAGACGTGACGGCGACGCTGAACCCGAGCGCCGTGGGCGCGTCGCCATCGCAGGCGGTTCTGGATCGATTGAAGGCGAGCTTCGCCGGGGACGACGCACCGATCACCGATGGCGAAACCGGTCTGCGCCTATTGGAAGCGGTGCGCATCCTCGCCACGCGGCACGGCTCCCCGGCGGTCGATCACTGCCTGATTCTCATCGAAAGTTTGCGAAAGCTCCTCGACTCCACTCACGGATGAAGCGGCCCGTTCCATGGTTGAAGCGCCCGATACATTCGACGACCTGCTCGCCCAGTTCGCCCCGAAGCGCTGGCTGCAAGATCCGCGCGCCACGGGCGAAGGCATCCGCGTCGCCGTGATCGACTCCGGCATCGAGCGCGGCGTCCTCGAAGACCGCTTCGCCCAACGCGGTCAGACTCTGGCGCGCATCGAAGGGGCCGTGTTCCGGGCCAACTCGCCAACGCCGCTGCCGTACGACGGGCACCAGTCTTCGCCTCACGGCACCACGGTCGCCGACATTATCCTGAGCCTCGCCCCGAAGGCGACGCTCTTTTCCGCCGATGTTTTCGGCCCGCAAGGTTCGTGCGAAGTCGAAACCGTGATCGCCGGCTTGCGTCACGCTATGGACGTCTGGAATGTGAAGGTCGTCAATTTGTCGCTCGGCGTGCCGGAGCACAAGCTGCAACTGCTGCCGAAGCGGAACCAACTGCTGCGGGCCATCGAGGAAGCGTACTACCGGGATGTGCTGGTGTTCGCGGCGGCGCACAACGATCACCCCGTGACCAAGAGTTACCCGGCCGCGTTCGGCCCGCCGCTGATTTCCGTGGATAAAGCCCTCTTCGACGACCCGCTGCAATTCGCCTACGCCCTGCGGGATCAGGTCGAATTCCAAGCGCACAGCCGGGGCTA
>JBBRUN010000506.1:0-4212 GCA_038247765.1 Gemmatales bacterium
GGCGCAGGGATTGCCGCAAGGGGAATTGCGGAAAACTTCTGCGGACGCTAAACTCCATAATCTCTGATCGATGGAGGATGGGAATGGAAGTCGAATATTCGCCGGGCATCCAACTTCTGCCGGATCTCAAGTCGAAAATGCGGCGTTTCTCCGCGCAATTGGCCGAAGTCATCGGAAAGCGCTATGCGCCGTCGGTGAAAGCGGAGTGGCAACTACTCACCGATTCGCAAGGTCGTGACCGGTACAAGTTGACGATCCGCGACGAAGAATACGACGCCTTCGCGGAGTTCACCCCGCACGATTTAGGAGTTCCCCTCCACATGGCTTTAAGTCTATCACGCCTCTGGGGTGATCTGCTCCAAGTCCGAAGCAACGAGCAGATTCGCAAAATCGAAGCGTACAGTGACCCGCTCCTTGCCAACTAGGAATCCGGCATGGCAACCCAAGCCGAGAAATCGATTCACGACCTCAAAGTGGAAGTTGTCACTCTCAATGTGCTGGTGCAATCGCTACGCACCGACCTCGCGCTGCTGTACGACCTGCCGAAAAAGGTCGCAGTCATGGAATCGGAACTCGCTTCACTCCGAGAACTTCCCAAGCAAGTCGCGGTCCTCCAAGCCCAACTCGCCGAAGCTACGAAGACTCGGGAGTTGTGGGGCCAACGCGGTTGGACCATTCTCCAATTGGTTTTCGCAGCCATTTTGGGAGCTACGCTGACCTATCTCCTCAGGATCAAATCCTGAAATTACTTCACCATCACTTCCCCAAGAACCAGCGCATCAGCGTCCAACCCGGGTCGAACCCCAGCGTGCTCCCCGCTGCGGTCGCTTCGTCATACTGCTTCGCCCCATCCGGCGCGATGCCGGTGCCCGCCACGGCGAAGGGAACGGCCCCGTAGGCATGGGCGCGGGTCGCCAGCGTCGTGCGGTGATCCGGCTCGACGAGGATCCGCCACTCGCCGTGCTTAGGCAATTCCTCGAGCAGCGGCCCGACGATGTGCCGGTCGATCTGCTCGAGCGCCTTCACTTTCTCGTGCGGTAAGCCTTCGTGTGAAGCTTCGTCCGGCGCTTCGACGTGCACGCAGACGAGGTCGAAGTGCTTGAGCGCTTCGACGGCGTAGCGCCCCTTAGCCGCGTAGTCGGTGTCGAGATACCCCGTGGCGCCGGGGACGTCGATGCGTTGCCAGCCGAGCAGAATGCCAACGCCGCGGACGAGATCGACGGCGGAAATAATGGCCCCGCGTGGCCCGTAGACCTTTTGGAACGGTTCGACCGTCGGTGCTTTTCCCTGCCCCCAGAGCCAGATTTGCGTCGCCGGTTTCTTGCCGGCCGCGCTGCGCCGGAGGTTGGCCGGGTGGTTCTGCAACACCGGCTTGCTCGCCTGCATCAGCTCCAACAATAGGTCGCGGGCCGTGCCGACGGGGCCGTGATCGGCCAGCGGCTTGTTCGGTACATCGTGCGGCGGCTGCGTCTTCAACCCGACGAAGGGCGATTCGGCCGACCGGCCACGCCACACGAGGATGTTGCGGTAACTGACACCGGCGTGGAATTCGAGAATGCCACCGGCGAGTTCCGTCCCGCCGAGCTCGGCTTGGATGGCGGCCATCAATTCGCCGCCGTCTTCGCTGGTGATGTGACCGGCGGTGAAGTCGTCCATCGTCCCATCGGGCGCATGGATCAAGTTGCAGCGGATAGCCCAGTCGTTCGGGCCGAGGGCGATTCCCATCGCTGCGGTTTCGAGGGGGGCTCGCCCGGTGTAGACCTTCAGCGGGTCGTAGCCGAAGAGCGACAGCGTCGCCACGTCCGATGCCGGCGTCAAACTCGGCGGCACGTTGTTGCTGATGCCGGTGACGCCGAGTTGGACGACGCGGTCCATGTTCGGCAGCTTGGCCGCTTGCAGCGGGGTCAGCCCGCCGAGCTCGGCCACGGGTTCATCGGCGCAGCCATCGGGAATGACGATGAGGTATTTCATGGGGTGAGGATAGTGAAGGGATCAATCGTAATCGACCGCCAAGTCGGGGTTCGCTTTGCGCACGTCGGCTTGGACGCCTTTGGTCACTTTCGATTTCCGCACTTCGACTTTCTTCAGCGACTTCACCTCGGCCGCGACGGCGAGCAAGCCGGCGTCGCCGACTTTGGTCTCTTGGAACGAGAGTTTCTCGAGCGCCCGTTTGCCGGCGAGGAACTTGATGCCGTCGTCGGTGATCTTGGTGCGGTCGAGGTCGAGATGTTTCAAATCGTACAGTCGAGCGATGGCCTTCATACCTTTGTCGGTGATGCCGGAGTCGTTGAGGTGGACGGTTTCCAAGCCGGCGAGTTCGACGCAATCGGCGAAGCCGGCACCGGTGAGCGCCGGGATTTCGCCGAGGTTGAGCTCCTTCAGTTTCAGCAGTTGGGCGATCGGTTGGAAGCCGCGATCGGACACGCTCGTGGCGCGGAGGCTGAGCTTCTCCAAGGCCCGGGCGGCGCAGAGCGCCAGCAAGCCGTCGTCGTCTACGCGGGAGCCGCCGGCGTCGAGTTCGACGAGCTTCTTGAACTGCGCAAACGTGGCGCCGGTGTTGGCGAGCGTGAGGTTCGTGCCGTCGAGCTTCAGCGATTTCAGCCCCGTCAACCCGGCGAGTTCTTTGAACGAGGCATCTTCGATCACGGTGCCCGAGAGCCAGAGGTTTTCGAGTTTCGACGCGGCGCCGATCGCCTTCCACCCGGCGGCGGTGATCCGCTTCACCCGGCTCAGGTCGAGGTCGATCAAGTTCGGCAACGCCGCGATGGCCTTCAACCCTTCGTCGGTGACATCGGAACCTTCGAGCGAGATCGACTTCAACATCGTCAGCGCCGCGATCTCTTTGAGGCAGGCATCGGTGTTCTTCGCGCCGAGGAGTCCGAGGCGGTTCAGCCGGGTGGCGCCCGCCAGTTTCTTGAGTTCCACGGCCTTCACATCGGCCGGTTTATCGTCGGTACCGAGAAAGTTGATGGTGATGAGGGCGTTCCGTTCGCCGATATGGGAGACGTTCCGCAGCGGCGTGCCGCCGGCTTTGCTGGCGTAGGCTTCGGCCTCCTTCTCGGCCTTGAGGACCGCAGGGTCAACCGGCTTCACGAGCGTCGGTTTCGGAGGCTCCACGGGCTTGGGCGGATCCACTTGCGCCGCGAGTGCGCCGACGAATAACGCGAGTCCGGCGACAGTCGAGCAAACGCGGCGCAGCATTGGGCAGCCTTGGTTGAGGTTCGGACGCAGTTATTGTAATCGGTGGAAGCTTCGATTTCCCGCGATTGCTCAGGGGATTGCGGGCGCGACGACGGCGGCTGGGTCGAGGACGATGACACCGGGGAATCGGGCGAAATCGCCGACGTTGAAAGTGAGCAAATGCGTGATGCCCTGGGTCTGCATCGCTGCCACCAGCCGGGCATCGTGTGCGACTTTGCCTTTACAGTCGTGGAGTTCGACCAGCTTCCGCCATTCGTCGAATAGCGCGGGCGTGTCGTTGAGCAGGGGGAAGATCGCTTCGAGGGTAACCATTTCGAGGCCGGTTTTTTGCGTGGAGAATCCTAGGCCGTTGTTCGCGACGGGCCGCGTGGAAACGACCCAAAATTCGTAGAAGGATTGGGGTACCGTGTGGAGGGCGTGGCCTTCACTTTTCAACGCGCTCAATGTCGATTTCGTCAATGCGAACTGGGGAGCCGTCGGATCGACGAATCGGAGGAGCAGGTTTGTGTCGAGAACTATCTTCATTCTCCGCACCCCTCGTAAATACTTTCCCGGCTGACGTCCGCTACAAAGCCTGGCGGATACAGGAGCTTACGGGCTTCGGCCCGGGAGACTATTTCGCCGAAGAGCTTTTTCCACTCGTCGTAAGGCAAATCGACCGGCGAATCCGTTGTCGGTAAAGCCGGCATGGCCGGATCTCGCGCCAGTTCCTCCAGCGCGGGTACGGCGAGCGATTCCACCGTCGTCCGCAGTGCGGCGGCGCGGCGCGTCAGCCTTTGGTAGGTCGCTTCCGGAATGTCGATCGTCGGCATAGCTGGCTCCGGGACTTCGATCCACGCATCGGCTACTCTGATCTTACCCGCGACTGGTCAGATGCGGAAGAGACGAGGGCGAACGCCTTGACCAACTTCGGCGGCGTGATCCTTTGCGGTGGGCAATCGACCCGGATGGGCCGACCGAAGGCATGGCTCCCGTTCGGAGAGGAAGTCCTCTTGCAGCGCGTCGTGCGGA
>JBBRUN010000507.1:0-4198 GCA_038247765.1 Gemmatales bacterium
AGATCAGGTGTGGCCGTTATCGGAGTGGCTGGCATTTCCAGCCGTGCAATGCAAGTAGGCCACCCCCCAACAACGCCACCTTTCGCGAAAACGGATTGCTGCCAGTCCCATTCTCGCTCGCAGAACCAGGCGGTAGGCGCAGGCCCGCCATAAGTCCTTGCCGGGACTAGTCTGTTAAACGAATGGCATCGAGTTAAGCATTTGGAAACGAGTTAACGGGAGGGTGTGGGTGTTCTCGCTTAACTCGATTTGCGGTCGCGGAAATGGCCCGGCCCCGGTCAGAAACCGGGGCCGGAGTGCGATCACGAAACGTCGATGCCACTGGGGAAGCCGTCGGCGAGCGAGAAGAAGGAATCGATCAATTCGCCGCCGAAGCCGAAGGCTTTGACGTGCGAACCGATACGCGACCCGGTGGCGAGATCGGTATCGCCGTCGCCGTCGGCGTCCGTGAAGGCGACGCTGACGCCGCCCAACGAGCCGTCGTAGGCGAAGAAGCTGGCGATTTCGGCCCCCGTGGCCGCGGAGAAGACCTTGGCGTGCGTAACGCCTTGCAGTGAACCCACGGCGATGTCGTCGAACCCGTCGCCGTCGAAGTCGCCGGCCGCCACCGACACGCCGCCCGTGTAACCATCGAAGGCGAAGAAGCTGCGGATTTCAGCCCCGGTCGCCCCGCTGAAAACTTTGACGTGCGACGAACCGGTAGCGGTTCCGACGACGATGTCGTCGAAACCGTCGCCGTCGACATCGCCCGAAGCGACGCTGACGCCGCCGGTGAAACCTTCGAAGGCGAAGAAGCTGCGGATTTCGGCGCCGGTGAGGCCGTCGAACACCTTCACGTGGGAGGACACTCCGCTCGTACCCACGATGATGTCCGCGTAACCATCGTTGTTGACATCGCCGGACGAGACGTTGAGCCCGCCGTTAAAGCCTCCGTCGAAGGCGAAGAAGCTGCGGATTTCGGCGCCGGTGGCGCCGTCGAACACCTTCACGTGCGGTCCGGCTCCAGCCCCTGCTCCGACGATGATGTCGTCGATACCGTCGCCGTTGACATCACCGCGACCGACGCTGACGCCGCCGAGGAACCCTTCAAACGGTGCGAAGTCGAGCACGGGGGTGCCATCCGCATCGAAGCTGCGGATTTGCGAGCCGACGCCGGCCAGCGTCGCGATCACTTCGCCCGGCGGGATGGTGCCGACATCCCAGTTCTGGATTTGCGACAGGACCCGTTCGCTGAGTCCCGCGAGCAAGCCGCTGTTTTCGAGTTCGGCGTAGTTGGTGAAGTTCGCCGTGCTGGCGATGGCGTCGGCCTGCGAACTGTACAAGCCGGTGAAAACCAAGAACGCTTTCGTTTCGCCGGCGGCCAAAGTCGTGTTGAAATTGAATCGTACGATTTCGTCGCCGTTGACGAACGAGCTTGAAGCGTCCAGCACTTGGCGAACGTCGCCGAAGCCGCCTTGGACGTGGAACATCAGACGGGGATCGGTCGATTCGCCGGGCAAGTTGCCGCCATTCCCGTAGCTCTGGAACGAGCCCACGTACGTGTCGGCACCGGGGTTGAAGGCGAGGTCGCCGTTGTCGCTCGCGAAGATTTCCGTGAACTGGTCAGAGCCGAGGTTGCTGAAGACGACGAGGTTTTGCGTGATCGCGGAGCCGGTGATGTTTCGCGCGAAGTAAACGCTGCGGATGACCGGGGCGCCGTCGACTTGGAACACGGCGGTTTGCTGCCAGAGTTGCAAGCCGTTGAAGGAACCGTCGCGGTTGCCCGACTCCGGTGTGCCGGTGAGGATCGCCCCCGGACCGTAGACGAGCGGATCGACGCCGAACACCCCCGATGTGATCGGTGTGCCGACGATATCGACGACGCCGTCGAGGTCCGTGTAGGTGAGCGGCAAATCGGCGCCCATGTTCGGATCGGGGACACCTTGCACTTGGCCGTTGGCCAAGGCCAGGCCCCAGCTCAGGCCGCCATCGAAGGCGTCGTCCAGAAGCGTATTGACGGTGCCACCGTTGGCCGTGGTGACGGCTTGCGGGGCCGTCATGGCGACGTCGCGAATGCCGAAGGCCGACGATGTCGTGGAGTAATCCGCGTTGTTGTGATCGATAGCGTAGCCCGCGACTTGGAACTGTACCGGCGTGAAGTCGGTGCCGCTCGGAGTGGTGCTAAAACCGATGTTGGTCGCGGTGGGATTTTCCCGGCGTTCCAGAGTTTCGAGGCGCAGCTTCGAGCGATTCAATTTCATCGAACAACCTCATCGGGTGGTAAAAATCAGTTGCAGTGGCGAGGGAGGGATCGACCGAATCCGCAGTCTTCCAACCCGGATTCTCCGGGATAGTTTCTAAGTTAGTCAGGAGATGTTAAATTGGAACATGCAATTGCGCACGTTCGCCATATCTTCATAAACCTGTAGCGATTGTAGCGGTTGCTATTGGCAGCAATCCGGGTTGTTCGAAGTGGATTCGCAAGACGAGAGAATTGACGAACGCGCAGTGTTTTCGGGTGTCATTGCACTGTCCGGCTGGTCGCGGGACCCGCCGGACGATCGCGTAGACTATTTCTTCTTAGCGCCGGCGGCCGGTTCAGCTTCGCCTTCCGCTTCTTTCTTCACCTTCTTCTTCACCATCACTTTTTGGACGCGTGTCTTAGGCAAGCCGAACGGGCTTTGCCCTTCGGCGAATTTGCCTTCTTCTTTCATCTTCGTGATGCGCTCGACGCGGGTCATCACGCAGCGGTTGCGTACGCCGCCGGCTTTCCGTTTCAGGCTCTTGTCGATCGACACGGGTTCGTCCGGGTTCGGGATTTCGGGCTCGTACGGCACACCTTCGCGCCGCGATTGAGGAAACGCCATCATATAACAGTGGGGTGTTCCGACAAGTTCAGTCCTCGCAGACATCCCTATGAAACTCACGCTCGATTACGGCAAGACCGGCCTCGAAGTCACCTTGCCGCAGGATCGCTTGCTCGTGCCGCCGCTCGGTATTCGCGAGGCCGAGCCGATCGCCGACCCCACATCCACGCTCGATGCGGCTCTCGCTTCGCCCATCGGCACCGCGCCCTTGTCGGAGCTGGCCCGTGGCAAGACGACCGCCTGCGTCGTCATCTGCGACATCACCCGGCCGGTGCCGAACAAGGTCCTCCTGCGGCCGATCCTGCGGACGCTCGAAGCCGCCGGAGTGCCGCGCTCGGGCATCACCATCTTGATCGCGACGGGGTTGCACCGACCGAACGAGGGCGAAGAGTTGGTCGAACTCGTCGGCGCCGACATCGCCCGCGATTACAACTGCGTCAATCACCACGGCAAAGCGCAGGACGAACACGACTTCCTCGGCACCACCGACCGCGGCGTGCCGATCTGGATCGACAATCGCTACACCCGCGCCGAGTTGAAGATCACGACCGGCTTGATCGAGCCGCACCTGATGGCCGGGTACAGCGGCGGGCGCAAGCTCATCTGCCCCGGCATCGCCGGCTTGGAGACGGTGAAAGTCTGGCATGGCCCGGCCTTCCTCGAACACCCGAAGGCCGATGCGGGGAGTTTGCTCGGCAACCCCGTGCACGAAGAGAACACGGCCATTGCCCTGAAAACAGGCTGCGATTTCATCGTCAACGTCTGCATCGACGGCAAGCGCCGCATCACCGGTTTGTGGGCAGGCGACATGATCCGAGCCTGGGAAACGGGCGTCGAGTTCTGCCGGGAGTTGGTGAAGGCGGGCGTGCCGCGAGCGGCGGAGGTCGTGGTGACGAGCTGCGCCGGCTACCCGCTCGACACGACTTGGTACCAAGCGGTGAAGGGCCTGACCGGGGCGCTGCCGATCGTGAAGGAGGGCGGCTGCATCGTCCTCGCGGCGAGTCTCACGGAAGGCCTCGGCAGCCCGGAGTTCGTGAAGCATTTGAAGGAGTACCGCGACGCGGGCCGGTACAAGTCGTTCGCCCGCGGCGCCGGAGTCGGGGCGTCGTCGATGCACCCGAACCACTGCGAAATGGACGAGTGGCAGCTCGTGATGCTTCAGAAGGTTCTGGCCAAGTGCCAGGTGAAGGTCGTGAGCCACGGCCTGAGCGCCCAGATTCTGCAAGAATGCCAAGTGATCCCGGCGGCGAGCGTGGAATCGGCCGTGGCCGATAGCCTGCAGGAATACGGCCCCGAAGCGAGAATCGCGGTCATTCCGAAGGGACCATACGTGCTGCCGTATGTTCTGGGGG
>JBBRUN010000508.1:0-4188 GCA_038247765.1 Gemmatales bacterium
CGAGTCGCCAAAATCGCCGCTTCCAACAGGGCGTGCCTAGCGCGGTTGAACCCGATGAACTCGCGGTGCGTGCCAACCGCCACCACTTCGGCATCGAGTTCGAACCGCTCGTTCGACGTGTTGGCGCAGCGCACGACGAACTCGTAACTGCGGCAGCACTCGGCGAGCACGAACCCCCTGATTTTCGAGGCCGCATGCGTACTCGGCCGTTCTTTCAACAACCCCGCGGCGGAGCGGGCGATCAGCGCCGCATCGTCGGTAATGTGGAAGACGCCTTCACCGTGCCGCAGCAGATTCTGCCCCGTCTGCGACGTGGGAAACGGGCGCAGCAACAGCCGGGTGAAGTCGATATTCACCCTCGGTCCCATCGGGGCGAGGTGGGGCTGCCCGTCGGCATCGGTTGTCGTGACGAGGCCTTCGAGGATCATGGTTCGAGCGCCCGCAGCAGGCCCGCGGCTTTGTGCAGCGTTTCGTCGTATTCCTTCGCCGGGTCGGAATCGGCGACGATTCCGCCGCCGACGGGAAATTGCACCCAGCCCTGCTGCGCGGTGAACGTGCGGATGAGGATGTTCGAATCGAAGCAGCCGTTGAAGCCGAGGTAGCCGATGCTGCCGCAGTAAGCGCCGCGCGCGGTCGGTTCGAGATCGGCGATGATCTGCATCGAGCGCACCTTCGGGGCACCCGTCACGGAGCCACCGGGGAACGCCGCCTTCAACAGGTCGAACGGCGTCTGCCCGGTTCTCAGTTTGCCGAGCACTTCGGAAACGAGGTGGTGCACGAACGGGTAGGTTTCGACTTCGCAAAGCTTGGCCACTTCGACGCTGCCGAACTCGCAAACGCGGCCCAAGTCGTTCCGCAGCAGATCGACGATCATGATGTTTTCGGCCCGATCCTTCGGATTCGTCGTCAGGTCGGCGAGCAAGGCGGCTTCCTCATCGGGCGTCGTTCCCCGAGGCCTTGTCCCCTTGATCGGCGTCGTGCTCACCTCGCCGTCGGGCGTCAGATGCAAGAAGCGCTCCGGCGACGCCGAGAGTATCTGCGATTGGCCCAGATCGAAATAGCAAGCGAACGGTGCGGCGTTGCGGCTCCGCAATCGGCCGTACAGTTCCAGCGGCGGGCCTTTCATCGGGGCCAGCAAGCGCTGGGCGATGTTCACTTGGAACACATCCCCGGCGTGGACGAACTCGACAGCGCGCTCGACCGCCTTCAGATAGCCGTCCCGGCTGAAATTGCTGGTGACGTTCGGCGAACCCGCCAGCGGGAACTGCGGTGACAACCGGTTGACACTCAACGGCCCGCGCGGGCGGTTCGGACGCCACTGCGGCTGGCGCACGGAGTTGTCGTGCAAGGCGTTCAACAGTTCGGTCATCTTGTCGAAGGCCAACCAGCGCTGGCTTGCTTTCTCCAACTCCGGCCGGCCGTGAACGACGAGCCACGCCCGTTTCTGTTGATGGTCGAAGCTCACGACCCAGTCGTACAGTCCGAGGCAGTAGCGCGGACCGGCGAATTCGTCGTTCGCCGGTGGCGGGACGCTCGGCTCGGTTTCGATGTTGAGGTCGTACCCGAGCAGAAATGCCAGCCCCCCTTGAAATGGCGGCAACCCCGGCAGCGTCGGCCGTGGCGGAGTCGCGATGTGCCGGCCGAGGGCGTCGAAGGTCGTCCCTTCGCCGAAGCGCTCTTCTTCAACGCACTCCCACTCGTACGGCTCGGCCATGACGTACGAGTACCGTCCCTGCGGCCCGGTCGCGTCGGCGCTGTCCAGGAACAACAGGTGCGGCAAGTGCGAGAGCTTCCTAGCCACGTCCCACGGGTCGGGGCATGGCGACAATTCCTGCGACAACGGCGGCGGCGCCACGAACGAAGCCGATTTCTTCATGGGGACTAGTATAGGTTTCGGAATGCGCGAGCTACTGACATTTCAGATCCGAACGCCCATCCGGTAATCTCGTCCCATCGAGTTAAGCGAGATCACCCACACCCTCGCGTTAACTCGTTTCCAAACGCTTAACTCGATCACCCCGGTTTAACAGACTATGCCCATCAACGACTTGCGACCGGTCTGTTTCGATGCCCTCGGCGAAACCGTTGCCCCGGAGACCGCGAACTGGCTCTGGAACGGTTTCTTGAACCCCGGCGACATCACCCTGCTGACGAGCCAGTGGAAGACCGGCAAGACCACCCTCCTGACCGGGTTGCTCCGGAACCTCGGTGCCGGGGCGCCGTTCCTCGGCCGCGACACCCGACCGGCGCGGGCGTGGGTCGTCTCCGAAGAATCGCGCTCGCACTGGAGCGAGCGCAACCGCCTGATGCCCGTCGGACCGCAGGTGCACTTGCTCGCCCGGCCCTTCCGCAGCCGGCCGACTCCGCAGGAGTGGGACGACCTCATCGGCCGCGCCATCGATTTCGGCCTCGATTTGTTCGTCGTCGATCCGCTCGCCTCGTTCCTGCCCGGCCGGTGCGAATCGGACGCGGCCACGCTGCTCGAAGCCCTGCAACCGCTGCACCGCCTGACGGCCGCGGGGATGGCGGTGCTGTTGCTGCACCACCCGCGCAAGGCCGCCGCGGAAGCCGGGAGCTCCGCGCGCGGCTCGGGGGCGTTGCTCGGGTTCGTCGATATCTCGTTGGAATTGAAGCGCGCGTCGAAACTGGCATCCGATGCCAACTGCCGGGTGATCCAAGCCCAATCGCGGCGGGCCGAAGTCCCCGCGCGGCTGGCCTACGAGTGGAACCCGACCACCGGCGAATTCACCGTGACGACCGATGCCAAGCGGCGGCAGTTCGACGAGAACTGGCAGACGGTCCACAACATCTTGAAGGAGCGCACGGACGCGATCAGCCTCAAAGAAATCCTCGAGTACTGGCCGGACGACGTGGAAAAGCCGAGCCGGCCCACGCTGTACGCATGGCTGGCCCTCGCCGGCGAAAGCAAAGACGTCCGCCGCCAAGGCCGAGGCACGAGCAACGACCCCTGGCGCTACCGCTTGCCCAACGAAGACGACGAATACCGCGACCGCGGCGAACTACCGCCGCTGAGGGATCTGGATTGGTGAAGGGGGGTGGGATAGAATCTAAACGCCGAATCAACCGCCGGAGAGATCGCCATGTCCATCGCGAAGGTGCGACCCAGCTTGGAGGAGATCGCGCAAATCGGCCAAGCGGCCTTCGAGCGGTCGGTTCGACCGGCCCTGCGACCGGACGATGCGGGCAAATTCGTTGCCATCGATATTTTGAGCGATGCATACGCGATCGCCGCGACCTCCTACGACGCCATCTCGCAAGTGCGCAATCGCATCGCGGAACCAGAAGTGTTCGTCTTGAGAACAGACGGCTCCCCCGCTGTGCGGATGAGGTCTCTGCGATGATTCGGGGCGTTGTGAATGCCCAACGAAGACGACGAATACCGCGACCGCGGCGAACTACCGCCGTTGAAGGATCTGGATTGGTGAAGGGGTTCAATCCCGACGGTAGTCGGCCAAGTCTTCCTCGCCGATCTGATTCGCGGGCACGAGCCGGTACTGCTTTTCATCGGCGACCAAGAGCTCGCCGTCCTTCTCGATCAGTTCGAACATCACGATGGTTTCGCCGGTCTCGTCCTTCACGAACTGCACGGCGACCAACCGCGGGGTGAGCAGAGGAAACGCCTTCCGGCACAGGGCCAAGTCCTGCATCACCTGCACGATCCCGATTTGGTCGCTCCCCCCTTTGGCCTGCACGGGGATCACGAATTGGTTGCCGGTGTTGTTGACGGCGACGTAGACTTCGTCGATTTCGATCTGGCCGAAGCCCGGCAACGCAGTGCGCCAATTCAACTGAACCGATGTAGTAACAACACCGAAGAACCTATCGAGGATGCGGTTGTGACGGACCTTTGCCAGCAACAGTTGCTTCTCGGTGATGGTAAATCGCAACACGGTCGGTGGTGTTTCGTCGGGCAAAGAGAGCCGAAAGTACGACACGGATGGGACAATGTGGCTTTTTTGGTGTGGTATCATCGCGATGGTTCCCTACTGTTGTGTAATTCGACATTGTGAACAGCTGTTGCTTCCGCCATGATAATCTCATAGAAGAGTTGCAGCTAGAGGCTTTTATGGACCGCGCCTACTATTCCGACAGCATCACATCTTTCGTAACGAAAGAGCCAGCAGCGATTCTCGGGGTCCTAGCGTCGAAACATTCCTTCGCGCTGGA
>JBBRUN010000509.1:0-4178 GCA_038247765.1 Gemmatales bacterium
GTAGAAAACCTTCGGCCGATTCACGATCTGCTCGACCGGATCGAGGAACGAATCGAGCACCGGGTGTAGCACGAACAGTGCGATCAGCAAGATCGCCGACGCGGCGCCGATCCCGATGCGGACCCGCCAGCGCGGGGTGCGGCGCTCGGCGATCAAACTCCACGCCAGCAGCAGGTGGAAGACCACGCCGATGAGATTCAACGTGCGGGTCACCTCTTGCGTCACGAATCCTTGGGTGATTGGCGAACCGAGGACGTCCGTGCCCGTCGGCACAACCACGGCCGCGTAGAACAGGAAACCCCCTTGCCAGAGGGCCCAAGCCTGAAAGAGCAAAAATCGCCGCCACATCGCGATCATTTCGGCCCCCCACACGAGATTGTCGGTATCTGTCAGATAATGAAAGCATAGGAGGTTCCCCCTTTCCGCATTTTCTTTTGTAAGATGCACATTCACAGGAGTGGAGCCGGGCGACGGGAGTCAGCGAATGGCGAAAAAACGGTTGTCGGACGTGCCCTCGGCCAAATCCGTGAAGCAGCTCCTCGCCCTTCGGAAATTCGACCAAGCCGCCGCGGAAGCGCGCATGCTCGTCGGCTTCGCCCCCGGTGCGGCCACATCGGAATTATTGCGCGAGTGCCTCTTCGCCCTGGCCGAGTTCTGCGTCGAACGCAAACAGTACGCCGACTTCAACCGCGTCGCCCAAGAACTCGAACCGCTGTGTCTTGCGGCGGGTGCGGAAGCGATCCGCTCCTTCGCCCAACTGCTGTTGCGCGGGCTTCAACCGGGCGAAGTCAACCGATTGATCGGAGCCATGGCCGATGCGGAAATCGCGAACTCGCTCCGCAACGATCTCGCCGACTATTTCGTGCGCGCCCGCCACAGCACGGGCTTGCCCGAGGACTGGAAGCCGGCGCACGCCGCGCTCCAGACGGCGCTCCAACTTTACGACGCCAAGAAAGACGATGCTTCGCGCGATGCGCTGAACGCCATCGGTCTCGGTTCTCCGTTTCTCGAATGGAAGGTCTGGCTGCGCGGGCTGCTCGCTTGGGGTGCCGAGGACACCGTCCGCGCCCTCGAGAATTGGTCTAGGTTGAATCCCACGCGGTTGCCGTATCGGCTAGCCGCCCCGTTGCGCGCGGCCGCCGATCCGACGTGGCTCTCCGAGCAACCGCCGCTGCGCGAGCAGTTGCGTCGGCAATATCTGCGCTTAAGTTCGCAGGGCCTAGCCGGGCAATTGCAACAATTGCGCCCGGAGTTGGGCGGACGCAAAGGGTTGGCCAAGGCCCTCAAGCTGGCCGAGGCTCTGTTACCCGCGTTCAAAACGAACCATCCGAAACTCGTGCCGCATCTGATGAACGTCTACTACTGCGCGATGTTGAAGCGGGCCGAACCGGACGACCTCGACAAGTTCACCCGCGCCTTCGGCCGGATGCCGGACGATCCGAGTTTCTACAAACTCTCGGCCCAGATCTTCGACGGCGTCGGCGAAGTCGAGCAATCGATGAAGATGTGGGGGGCGTACATCGACTGGCTGCGCGGCTCCGCGAAGTGGCCACCGTCGCTGAAGCAACAAGCCATCGCGAGCCTCTACCGGACGCTGGCCCGCCTCGCCGGCGACCTCGATGAACTCGATGAACTCGATCCGGAAGACGACGAGTTTTTTTTCGTTCCGAGAAAGCAATCGGCGAAGGCGAAGGCGGCGAAGGCGCCCAAGGCACCGCCGCCGAAGCCGAGTTCGTTCCTGCAACTGGCGCTGGACGCCGCGCCGTTCTGGGAACAAGCCGCCGACGATCTGATGAAAGCCTACGACGAAGAAGGCGACGCCGTCGCCGCGGTCGCGTTCGCGGAGCGCTACCTCCAGGCGGTGCCCGGTGCCGCCGGCGTGCGTTTGGCCTATGTCGAAGTGCTCATGCTGCGCGGGGACTACGCCGCGGCCCTCGTGGAATTGGCCCCGCTCCGGAAGTCCAGCGCGTTCGATGCGGACGTCCGCGTCAAAGTCGTCGATTGCGTTTTCTACTGCATTTATCACTTCGCCCGTGGCTCGGATTGGAAGTCGGCGGAAGTCCTGCTGAACGAAGAAAACGAAATGCTGACGACGGAATCGACGGTCGTGACGAGGCACCTGAAATACGCGCTCTACAAAAAACTCAAGCGCGTCGCGGATGCGGACGTCGAACTCCAGACGCTCGACGGGGCGAATGTCGTGCACGCATTCTTGTTCCTCGCGAATGCCCAGATTTTCAAAGCGAAGCCGGCCGAGAAGAGCGCCGCGGGCCAGGCCTACAAAGCCGCGCTGGCCGCCGAAATGATCGCGGCCGAGGCCATCGCATTGTTCCATTGCTACAAGTTCTACCAAGGGGGTGGCATCGAATTTACGGGTCTGAAGGCGATGCACAAAGGCATCGTCGATGCGATGTTGGCGACTCCGGCCGACGCGACGTTGACCGAAGACCAAGCGGTCGAGTTGTTCACGGAACTCGGGCCGCTGACGACCATGCCGAAGTTCGAGAAGTTCTCCGCGGCGTTGGCCAAGCGATTTCCGAAACACCCGCTGTTCGCCCTCGGCGTCGTCGAACTGTGGGCTGCAAAACACCCGAGCGGCCGCGCGCCGTATAAGATCATCAACCTCCTGCGCAAGGCCCGCGAACTCGTGCGGAATTCCACCGACCCGAAATACAAAATCCTCGAAGATCGCATCGACGAACTCCACGAGCAACTCGATCCGTTCTCGAGCTTGCGGAATATGTTCGACAGCTTCTTCTAATTGATCCCCATGATTCAAAACGATCCGTATTCGATACTCGGGTTGCCCGCCGACGGCGACCTCGCCGACGACGCGGTGCGGCAGCGCTACCTCCAACTGATCCGCGAGTTCCCGCCGGAGCAACAGCCGGTGAAGTTCGCCGCGATCCGCGCCGCCTACGAGAAAATCCGCACGCTGCCGGCGCGGGCGAATTACCGTCTCTTCGATGCGGGTAGCGAAGACTCTTTGGACGAAATCATCGCCGAAGTCGAGACCGCGCTGCCCCGCCCCCGCCCGACGCTCCAACAATTGATCGCCGCGACCGAGGCGCCCAAAGCACCATGAGCACCGACGCGATCGACAGCATCCTCGCCGATTTCCGCACTTGGCTGGAAGCCCTGCCCGATGCCGCGGCCCCTCGGCCGACGGCCCCACCCGCGGTCGATTTGGGAACGCTCGCCGCGCAGTTCACGGCCCTCCGGCATGATGTGAACCTGCAAACGAAGGCGACGCGGGCCGTGCTCGATCAATCGGGCGAAGCCCTCAAACACCTCGCGCGGCCCGCGACCGCCCATCCGGAATCGCACCTGAAGCCGACGCGCAAGCTCCTCGTCGATTTGGCCGATGCCCTGAGTCTGTCGCTGCATCAGGTCACGCGGGCCGGCGAAACGCTGACGAATCTGGGAGTCGAGGACGCGGAAGCTTGGCCCGCCATGCCATCGGCTCCGACCGCGACCACTTTTTGGCGACGCCTGAGCGGCCGCGCTTCGCCTTCGGCCGAATGGCTCGCTTGGGCCGATGCGATGCGGAGCAAAGCGGACGTTTTCATCGAAGATTACCAAGCCGCTCGGGATCAACTCGCCCCGGTGCTGGCCGGCCTCGCCGACGGCTATACCCTCAGTCTGCGGCGGGTCGAACGCGCCTTCCCCCAATTCGATCTCGAACCGATAGAATGCGAAGGCGAAGCCTTCGACCCGGAGCTGATGGAAGTCGTCGAAGTCATCGGCGATTCCGACGCCCCGAGCGGCACGGTCGTGACCGTCGTCCGCGCCGGCTACCGGGTGAACGGGCAAGTGTTCCGCTTCGCCCAAGTGGCCGTGGCCCGGTGAGCGGGATCGAGGAATTGATACCGGGAACGGAATGACAATACGAGCCACCGGGCTTGTCCCGGTGGGCCAAGTTATGCCGTACCCCACCGGTACAAGCCCGGTGGCTCGTGAAGTTCAGGATTATTGACGCCCCACCGGGTTTATCCCGGTGGGTCGTGGGAGCGTTTTTTCTGACAGACGGTAGCCGGCGCGCAGGCGCGAGAGCTGTCACACCGGTTTGCAATCGGAGATTCCAGACCCTCGCTTGCGCGTCGGTCTAACTAGAGAGTGCAAGATGCCAGATATCATCGTGGGAATCGACCTCGGCACCACCAATAGCGAAGTCGCCA
>JBBRUN010000510.1:0-4175 GCA_038247765.1 Gemmatales bacterium
AATCCAGATTCCCACCCTAGCTGGGCGCCCTAAGACAACACCCACTCCCTTCTCCCCGAGGTGGCTACTGTGGGTTTGGTCGTGCAAAAGTTCGGTGGGTCGAGCGTCAAAGACGCCCTCCGCGTGAAGGAAGCCGCCCGCAAAGCCGTGCGCGCCAAGGCTGATGGCAAGCAGGTCATCGTCGTGGTCAGCGCCCAAGGGAGCACCACCGACGACCTCATCGCCAAAGCCGCCGAGATCACCGGCACCCCCTCGGCCCGCGAGATGGACATGCTGCTCGCCACCGGCGAACAGATCAGCGTCGCCCTGACGGCGATGGCGATCCAAGACCTCGGCTCGCACGCCATCAGCTTCACCGGCCAGCAGATCGGCATCGTCACCGACAACACCCACCGCAAGGCGCGGATCAAGTCGATCGACACGCGGCGGATCTCGGATGCACTCGATGCGGGGCAGATCGTCGTCGTCGCCGGGTTTCAAGGGATCGACGAGCAGGGGGACATTTCCACGCTCGGCCGGGGCGGCTCGGACACCACCGCCGTGGCCGTCGCCGCCGCGATGAAGCAGGCCGGGTACGACGTCGAATGCGAAATCTACACCGATGTCGACGGCGTTTACACGACCGACCCGCGCGTCGTACCCGACGCTCGCAAGATGGACGCCATCAGCTACGACGAAATGCTCGAGATGGCGAGCATGGGCGCCGGCGTCATGCACTCGCGCAGCATCGAGTTCGCCAAGAAGTTCGACGTGCCGTTGATGGTCCGCAACGCCCAGTCAGACGCCATCGGCACATGGATTCTGCCCGAAGCGCCGTGGATGGCCGAGATCCCCGTCTGCGGTGTGGCCCTCGCCACCGACGAATCGCGGCTGCTGCTCGAAGGCGTCCCGGATCAACCGGGCGTCAGCCGGACGATCTTCGCGGCACTCGCCGAAGCGAACATCGCCGTGGACATGATCGGTCAATCGGTCGGCTCCGGCGGCAAAGCGACCATCGGCTTCACGGTGCTGACGACCGAACTCGAACGGACGAAGCAAACGCTGACGCCGATCGTCGAGCAACTCGGGGCCGAACTGCGGGAGACGGTGCAGGTCAGCAAAGTCTCGGTGGTCGGCGCCGGCATGCGGCACGTCAGCGGCGTCGCCGAGAAGATGTTCGACGCACTCGCGGCCGACGGCGTGAACCTCAAGATGATCACGACCGGCGATATCAAAATCAGTGTGCTAATCGAAGAGGACGCAACCCCGGCCGAGGTCGAAGCGGTGATGGGCGAAGCGGCCAAGGAGAAGATCAAGAAGGCCCACGAAGATGCCCGCCGGGCGATCCGCGGCCGCAAGGCGCTGCGGGCCGTACACACGGCGTTCTCATTGGCCCGGCGCCGCAAAGGGGCGGGGATGCCGACGGACGTGGCGACACCGTCGCTGTTCCGGGCCAAACCGATGGCCTACGTCGCCAACGGAGTCCACGACCGCGAAGCGGCGGTGTCTCGGCTCGACGGCATGGAAGACGTCCTCGTGAGCGGGGTTCATCTGAACCTCGACCAGAGCCGGCTGACGGTGTTCGATCTGCCCGACCGCCCCGGCGTCTGCGCGAAGGTCTTCAACGCTGTGGCTAAGGCGGGGATCCTCGTCGATACCATCGTGCAGAACATCACGGGGCCGGGCCGGGCGGAGTTGTCGTTCACCGTGCCCAAGGCCGACCTTGCCAAGGCCGTGCAACTGACCGAGGCGCTGTTGAAACCGCTGGATGCGACATGCCGCGTCGGCGGCGAAGCGGACATCGCGGTGCTGTACGTCTTCGGCGTCGGCATGCGGACACACACCGGCGTCGCCAGGACGATGTTCGCGGCGCTCGCCGAGCTCGGCATCAACATCGGCATGATCAACACCAGCGAAGTCTGCATCGGCGTAGTGATCGAGAAAGCCCGCGGCGAAGAAGCGCTCGCGGGGTTAAAGGGGGCGTTCCGCGTGAGTTGAGCCGCAGAATTTCTTGCGTGGCGAAAAGATTCCAACTTGTCTCAGAGAACGCAAACGTTGGAAGGTCGCCGTCTTGACCACCTCCACTCGTCATCGGTTATCCCGAATGCTCCAGCGGTCATGTCCGGAGAATACGGCCCGCGGATATACCAACGGAAACAGTAGTCCACGTGAATCCCTGCCAATTGCAGTCCAGTCGACCATCCACTTTTCACTTCCCACTCGGGTGCAGGAACGTCCGCTCGATGAACGTCGTGTCCACTTTCCCTTCGATGAACGCCTGCGTGTTGAAAATCTGCTGATGCAGCGGGATCGTCGTTTGAATCCCTTCGACCACGAACTCCCGCAGTGCGCGGCGCATCGTGGCGAGGGCTTCGGCGCGGGTCGGTTGAAACACCAACAGTTTCGCTACCATGCTGTCGTAGTTCGGCGGGACGCGGTACCCGGTGACGACGTGGGAATCGACGCGCACCCCCGGGCCACCGGGAACTTGCCACTTGGTGATGGTGCCGGCGCTCGGGCGGAAGTCTTTGGCCGGGTCCTCGGCGTTGATCCGGCACTCGATGGCGCAACCACGGTGGACGATGTCGCGCTGGCTGAAGCGCAGCTTCTCCCCGGCGGCGACGCGGATTTGTTCCTTCACCAAGTCGATGCCCGTGACGAGTTCCGTGACCGGGTGCTCGACTTGGATCCGCGCGTTGACTTCGATGAAGTAGAAGTTGTTGTCTTTGTCCAGTAGGAACTCGCACGTCCCGGCGTTGTAATAGTTCGACGCCTTGGCCATGCGCACGGCCGCCTCGCAAATTTTGTCGCGGACGCGCTCGGGCAAATTCGGCGCTGCTGATTCTTCGACGAGCTTCTGATGCCGGCGTTGTAAACTGCAATCGCGCTCGAACAGGTGCACGATATTGCCGTGTTTGTCGCCGAGAAACTGAACTTCGATGTGGCGCGGCTGCTCCACATACTTTTCCAGATAGACCGAACCGTCCTTGAACGCGGCCTCCGCTTCTTCCTTCGCTTGGCCGAAGCCGACCATCAGCGAGGCTTCATCGCGGGCCACGCGCATTCCGCGCCCGCCGCCGCCGGCCGCGGCTTTGATCAGCACCGGGAAGCCGACGGCCTTGGCGAATTTCAGCGCTTCCTCTTCGTTGGCCAGCAGCCCGTCACTACCGGGGACGATGGGCACCTTCGCGCGCTTCGCCATCTGCTTGGCTTTGTCTTTGTTGCCGACCGACTCCATCGACTCTTCGGAGGGGCCGATGAACTCGAAGCCGCATTCGCGGACGATGTGGGCGAACTTGGAATTCTCGCTGAGGAACCCGAAGCCGGGGTGGATCGCATCGGCTTGGACGATCTCCGCCGCCGCGATGATGCGGTCGATCTTGAGGTAGCTTTCCCCGGCGGGGCCGGGGCCGATGCAGATGGCCTTGTCCGCGAGGGACAAATACGGCGCGCCGCGGTCCGCCTCGGAATAGACGACCGCGGATTCGATCCCGAGGTCGCGGCAGGCCCGGATGATGCGGAGGGCGATCTCCCCGCGATTGGCGACCAAGATGCGTTGAAACATGAAATCGGCTATCGGGGTTCGGGGAGCGGGCGCCGGCGATTATCTGCCGTCTTTAGCTCTCTTTTGATATTCGGCGAAGGCCTTTTTGGCAGCATCTGCGTCGACGCTGAGCGCCGGGGCGAAGTGAGGCACGCGAGCCGTGTCCCACCAATTCGCCCATGCACAGGGGTCGAGGCCGAAGTCTTTCTTCGTCCGCTTTGCGAGGATTTCACAGAGCCGTCGGTAGATCCGTTCGTCGAATCCGGTGTGCTTCTGGCCGGCGACGATGTACGCCAACTCGACGCCGAGGCACTCCATCGCAGTGGGAATAACATCGACGGAATCGACGCGACCCAGAGCCGCAACGGCGAAATAGCGGACGTTCCAGTTGTCGCTGTCCATCGCCTGCCGGGCCGTGAGTAGGGCGATTTTCTTTTCGCTGAGGTTTGCAAAACACTCGGCGAACTCCCAAGCGTTGTCCGAGGTGATTTTCTCCCGGCTCGTGTTTATCACATCGGTGTAGCCCAACTTGGTAGCGGCATAGGTACGCCTCGGCAGCGTTCAACCCGGCGAGCCCGGCCCCCCCGGGGGGGGGGGGGGGGGTGGGTGGACAACCACCCCCCCCCCGGCCGCCCCCCCCCCCAACGGAGAC
>JBBRUN010000511.1:0-4159 GCA_038247765.1 Gemmatales bacterium
GAAGACGCAGACACGGATCGACAACATCCCCAAGGCCACCCAAGTGATCCCAGAGAAAGGTCCTGTCCGTCCTCTGCCCGACCTCGCGCAGATCCAGAACACCAAGAAGTTCCACTTCGTCATCGACGAAACAAACCTTGACTTGGTGATCGCGGTGAACAAGCAAGTGGAACGACTGCGAAAAGACTATCCGCTCTACGAGTTCACTGTCCAGTTCGGCAAATAAGATCGTGCAACTCCGGAGGTAGGCGATGTCGATTAGCATGCTGATCGAGAACAGACGGACGGGGCAATCCCAAGATATACCGATCTGCACCAACTCGACGTTTCACGCTTATTGGGAACGGGCCGCCGTGGAAGAGGGTTTGGAGATGATCCAAGCCCTCGGCGGGCTGTTCCTGACAGCCGACCATCGGGAGCGGTTTCTCGGCGAACTTGCCAATCTGAAATTGTGGACCGCCCGGCACACATCTGACGAATACATCCCTGCGATGGTCCAACGCATCGACGGAATCGTCGAGATGATCCGTTCGCATCCGCTCAGCGACTACGACGTGTCTTTTGGATAGTGTACCCAATGTTACGCGGGGCTGATGAGTGTGAGTGTCGAGGGCCGATGGCTGCGGCTGACGGTCGAGCACCCGTTCTGGATGGCCCAGGGCTGGGTCGAAGCGCACACGCTCCGCGTCGGCGACGGGGTGCTCGGGGCCGACGGGCGCTGGCTGGCGATCGAAGGTGTTCCCGACGCGGTCGGGCACGAGGTCGTGTACAATCTGGGAGTGCGCGACGCGCACACGTTCTTCGTCGGCGCGGAGGATTGGGGCTTCGCGGTCTGGGTGCACAACCTGACACCGGATCAATGCGCCCAGCTTAAACTCCTGACCGATCTAAAAGCTCAGAGAGAGTTGACCGCTGCTGAAAAACTGGAATTCGATGGGCTTGTGACGCTCGGTGCAGAACAGAAGGCAGCAAGCACTCGTGGTATGGGTGGCCGGATCCTCTCTATAGCAGAGCAAGCTGAGTTCGCAGGTTTCGGCCAATGCGCGCAGCGACTAGGCTTTGTTGAAAGCCCCTACAGAACAGGCAGTTGGGGCAGAATGGAAGGCAATACATATCACGAGGTAACTCGGATTGATGTCGCCGAAGTGGGCAAGCCGGGGTGGAGGGGTCAAACACACATCCACATCGAGGGGAACCCAAGCCACCTTGACCCGCTTACACCCCTCCCCGGAGAATGACACAATGGACCCGCTCACGGATTTGTCATTGCTAGATTATCTCCACGATGCTGTCGTGGCGTCATTGGATTGGCAAACGTCGGAGCCCAAGCGCCGCCATTTTCGGCTAGACATTACCGTCGATTCGGAGGCGGGATACCCTCCGTGGAATGGTCGCCACCTTCTGGTCACGTTGTGTGAAGTGGCGATCAGCAGGGCGATGATTTACGGGCTTCAATCCGCACCATGTAGGATCGACACGATTCATAATGGTATTTCAACTGAGCTCCTGCTTGAATGCAAACGGCTGCAATCTATCGGAATCGAAGTGCCGGCGCTCCAATTTACCTGGGTGTTTGGCGATGGCACCATTCTCGAAGTGGTCTGTGGTCAAATTTTCGTGCAAGTGGAGAGTCGGGCTGCCTGAAGATGCGAACGCATCGCCAGAATCAACGGCGATGACGGACCGCTGACGATCACGTACCGGGAATTCAGCTACTCCAAATTTACGACCAAGCACGTCATCAATTCCATCGACGGTCGGCCGAGGACGGCGGAGGAAGAAAAGAGATGGCAAGAGCGGTTGAAGAAGCTCGCGCCGGTGCCCGAGAAGAAATAGCCGTATCACGCCACGACTCGTAGGTAGGCAGAGCAAGGCAAGTCTGTTAAACCGACGGCGTCGATGCAAGTCGTTGCCGGGCCTAGTCTGTTAAACGACTGGCGTCGAGTTAAGCATCTGCAAACGAGTTAACGCGAGGGTGTGCGTGTTCTCGCTTAACTCGATTCGGCCCATCGGCGCGCGCAGCGATCCCGCACTTCTGGCCTGACGTCCGAAAGCGGTCTGGGAAGACTTTCGGCCATTCGCATGTTAAGATAGATCGAAGGCGGGCACTGCGTTCGCCGATGGATCCCGGCTCCCGGAGGGCAGCCATGCTTTTGTCACGGATGCGATTCCCGAAGATACTAGCGGTAGGCTGCCTGGCTATGGTGGGTTCGGCTTGCGATTCGCAACCCGCGCCGAACGTCGCCGCGCGGCCGGACGAAGCTCCGAAGCCCAATTCGGCCGAGGTTCGGGCGCTCGCGCCGAAGCCCGACACGGCGCGGTTGAAGTTCGACGAATCGACGCAGATTTTGCAACTGTACGAGCTCCCCGATCCAGGCTCGTACTGGATGGTGTCGCTGCCGGCGGAACCGCGCGGCGTCCCCGTCCAAGGCGACTTCCAGTTCGCCAAGCCGGCCGATCCGAAATCGGTCACGGTTTTTTACACGCTGCCGCGCGGCGGCGTATCGAACCCGGTCTCGCTCCAAGACATCGTCGATGCTAAGAAGTCGGCCGTGCATTGATGATCTTAAGGTGACTCAGCGATTTTCGAACAAGACATCCATGCGTTTGCCGGAGCAAACGCGGGACGGGCGATTTTGAGAATCCCGGATTTCGCCATCTTCATCGACGCCGAGAGCCTGGTAAATCGTCGCGCCGACATCGTACGGCGTACACGGGTTCGTGGTGGGCTGTGCCCCGATTTTGTCCGACTTGCCGATGACCCGACCGCCCACGACGCCGGCGCCGGCGAACAGCCCCGAGTAGACACCGGCCCAGTGGTCGCGCCCCGCGATCGTCTCGCCCGGCAGGTTCGAGATCTTCGGCGTCCGCCCGAATTCCCCGCAGACCACCACGAGGGTTTGCTCGAGCATCCCCGTCGATTCCAATTCGTCGGTCAGCGCCGCGATGCCCTGATCGAGCCATGGGAGTAGACGGGTTTTCATCCGGCCCCAGTTGTCCACGTGCGTGTCCCACGTCTGCACGATGCCCATATTCGCTTGGATCATCGGCACGCCGGCTTCGACGAGCCGCCGGGCCAACAGCAACGATTGCCCGAACTGATTGCGGCCGTACCTGTCGCGCACTTTGGGCGCTTCGCGATCCAGACGGAAGGCACCGGCCACGCGGCCCGATGCCAACAACTCGAAGGCTTGCTTTTGATGGCCGCGGAAGTTCGGGTCGCCGATGCGGTCCGACCCGAGTTGTTCGAGCAAACTGCGGCGCTGTTCCAGGCGGTTCGGGTCGGTACCTTGGGGCAGTTCGAAGGCGTCCATCTTGAAGGTCGCGGCATTCGGATCCTGCGTCACCAGCATCGGGTCGTGCGATGGCCCGAGGAAGCCGCCGTGTTGGCCGGGCCACGTCAACGGACCTTCGATCAGCGCGTGCGGCAGTGTCACGCCGTTGGGGATGCCATCGTGCCTGGGGTGGAGGTAGTTCAGACCGGCGGCGTAGCAGGGCCAATCTCGCCGCGACAGCACGTTGTCCAAATCCGTGCCGCGCTGGTTTGGCATCGTGGAGCCGGTCATCAACCGGTGGCTACCGGGAAGGTGGCCGTTCTCCCCGTGGGATAAGGATCGCACGAGAGCCCAGCGCTTCATGCGCTCCGCGAGTTGCGGCAAGTGCTCGCAGATTTGGATACCGGCGACGGCGGTGGGCACCTGTTTGAATTCACCGCGGATCTCGGCCGGGGCGTCGGGCTTCATATCGAGCGAATCGAGGTGGCTCATCCCGCCGGTGAGGTTCACGAGGATCACCGACTTCGCCTTGCGATTCTTCTCGGCGGCGCGCGTGCCGAGCGCGGGGATGCCCAAACCGATTGCGGCGCTCGCCCCGACTTTCAAGAAATTGCGACGAACCAACGTAATCGGGATTGGCATGATAACTTCCGACGAGGAAACGGCGAACCGGCAGTAAAGAAATAATACCGGGAGGGGGAGGGCTACCGCAACTGAAGATTTGACCACTTCAATAGGTCGGTGGGTCATGAGAGTGGTTCGGCTTTTTCTCAGTTCATCATCAACATTTCGTACTCGATCACCTCACCGTTGCGGACGATTGCGTAACCCATCTCGCCACAAAGATGCGCCCAAGTTTCGCCCCCGGTGTCATACTCCCACAA
>JBBRUN010000512.1:0-4144 GCA_038247765.1 Gemmatales bacterium
CGGTTGTGCTTCGGTCGTTCCCCGAGTGCGAGCGAAGTGGAGGTGTTGACGAAGTACCTGCGGAACGGGGACGCGAAGACGGCGTGGGCGCGGACGGCCCGCGTGCTGATGAACCTGGACGAATTCGTGACGCGGGAGTGAGTGTACAATGCCACTCGAAGGCTTTTCGCAGTCAGGAGCCGCCCGATGCCGATCACGCTCGACCTGCGGCCGGATTTGGAGCGACAACTGCGCGAGGAAATCCCCGACCTCGACGCCGAGGCGAAGATCGCCGTCGCGCTCGATCTGTTCCGCAAGTAGCAAAACACCATTTACGAACTCCGGCTGATACTCGGGTTGAAGCGATCCGAAGTGAACGCCTTACTGATCGAACGTCAAGAATACGCACAAAGTCCGACGTTAGAAGATTTGGAGAACGACGCCCGGGTGACGTCCGAGTTTTTCAAGACCCGCGGAGAGGAATGTCGCGGTGTCATTGTTCAATACTGCGAACCGACTGCGTGAGCTGTCGGTGGTTCACAAGTGGTACTCCGACCGCTCACGCGGCCGGCTCGCCTGCTTCCCCACCTACGCCGCTTCGTCCCACAGCATCGGCGCCGTGCGGATGCCCGTGTCGTTCGCCATCGCCAGCAACTCCGCCACGATCACCGTGTTCATCGTCTCTTCCAAGTCGCCGAGCGCCCGCGCGACCGGAGCCCCGTCCAACACCCGGTGGTCGAAGTGGACGCGTACCGGCAGCGTGTGATCGGCCCCGAAGATCCCGTAGTTCACGCTCGTGCTCAGCGGCGAAATCAGGTTCAGCGCCGTCGCCCCTTCGCTCGCCGTCACGCTGACGCCGAAGGTCCCGAAGACGCGCATGCGCCACTTCCGGCTGACGTTGGCCGTGTACCACCACGCCAACCGGCGCAGCGGCCACGGCATCTTCGTGTACTTGATCAGGCTCTGGAACGAGCGGATATTTTCGATGGGGTGCGTCCGCCAGCGGTTCATATGCTGCGTCAGTTGGGCCAGCGATTGCGATTCCGGATGGCGCAGGCTCCCGAAGAAGACGGCCGGCTCGCCGCGGTACTCGCGCTCCACCGCGACGGTCGCCACGCTTTCGTCGGCTTGGAACAAATGCGGCCAGGGGAAGGGCATATAGGCCCGGCGCAGTTCCGGCCGCCGCGCCGCCACCAGCGCGTAGGCCTTGGTGAAGAGCACGACCCACGGCGGCGGGTCGGCCAAGCGCTTGCGCGCGGCGGCCACCGCCGAGACATCGACGCGCCGTTCGACTGTCACCGTGGGGATGCGCCGGCCCGCGTGGAGCAAGTCGGCGATCCAGCGCCGCGGCAGGGGGAGGGCGATCCGTCGCCCCGTCACCATCGCCATCACATCGGCCCCGGGTTTCCGAAGGCGGCATGGTGCGCAGAAGTGCCCGATTTCGGCAAGGGGAACCTACTCGGGTGCAGCGACGATTCTTGGAGGCTTTGTCGGTCACGCTTTGCGTGACGCCATTCCCTTCGACTGGGCGAACCTTGCCCGTTATCGCGATCCCGCAGTTTCCCCGCTTCCCGCACATTAACCCCGTCGCACCGGCCTTTCGGCCCGCCGTCCCCCGCAATGCCCGAAATCCGCCTTGATTCATTCATGCGATGTGGGAATGCTTGCAGTATGCACAAGGGGGATTCCATGCGGCGATGGGGGCGACTGATTCCGGTGGTGGCGCTTCTCTTCGCGGGGTGCAAACTCTTCGAGAAGAAGCCCAGCGATTCCGGTGGAGCTTCGGTGCTCCCGCCGGGCGAGACCACGTCGCGGCCCAAAGACCCGGTCGGCCCGCATTGGCTGCAACAGCCTGCCGCAGCCTGGGACAAAGACAAGACGCCCCCGTCGAGCACTTGGCTTCACCCCAACGATCCGTCGTTCGATCTCAAAGCCGAGTCGCGCGGTTTGCTCGCCGGGTTCGTCGAAGATCCGGACGGCCGCAAGGCCGGGAAGGTCTACGTCCAAGTGACGCCGACAGAAGGCACTTCGGGTGAACCGGTCGGTGTGCTGACACTGCCCGATGGTTCGTTCTTGCTGACCAACTTGAAACCGGGCGCGTCGTACACATTGACGGCCCGAGCCAAAGATGGCGAACGCTCGCTCGTCGGCCGGGTGATCACGAAGGCGCCGAACGCCCGCATCCGCATTCCGCTGATCGAAGGCGAAGTGACCGAACCGACGAGGCCGGCCGGTCCGGCTCCGAAGCCGAAGCAACCCGATGCCGGCCCACCCGCGGTGATCCCGCCCGATCTCGGGCCATTGCCCGCACCGAGCCTGCAATCGAACGCCCCGCGCGATCTACCGACGCCGATACCACTGGAAAATGAATCCCGCGTCTTCCCGGCCACGGCCGACGACCTGCCGCGCGATGGCGGATTCGCGCCGATCGAAACGCAACCGGGCCTCGTGCCGCTCGATAATCCCGTGCGGCCGATTCGCCCGGAGCTTTCGACCAGTGGCCCGACCCCCGAGTGGCGCGGCCCGGCGGCGTCGATCCCGCGCACGGGCAGTACCGTCCCCTTGCCGAAGAACGAAGCCCGCCGCACCGAGAAGGCCGACAGTTTCCAAGTCGTCGATACCCAAGGCCGGACGCGAACCTTCCCGACCGACAAGCCGGACGGGCTGCTGCTCGTCGACTTTATGACGACGAGCTGCCTGCCCTGCGTGAAAGTGATCCCGACGCTGACGGCGATTCAATCGAAATACGCGGCTCGCGGATTGGACGTCATCGGCATCACCTGCGATGACGAAACGCTCAAGGCCCGGCAAGTCTTCGCGGAGAAGTACCGGGCCAAGCACGATTTGAACTACCCCATTTACGTCGAACCGGGCCAGCGCCCCGGCCAATTGCTGAAGCGCTTCGGCGTCGATCGCTTCCCGACGGCCGTACTGCTCGATTCGCGCGGGGCCGTCCTCTGGCAGGGGAACCCGAGCAAAGTGCAAGATCTCGTCAACGTCATCGAAGACAACCTCCGCGGCAAATAACGGTACTGAACTTGCGACTCTCGGGATCGCCATTTCCCACAGGAGAGTCGATCATGCCTGCGCAAATCCAATTCGAAGATGCCGAACGCCGCGGTGCGGTTATCGTGATCGACGCCGATCCGCAGATGGCCGTCGTGCCCGGACCGGGCGATTGCAACGCCATTATTTCCTGCCCGGATGGATCGCGGCACATTGTCGTCGGCGATTACCGCGACGTGAAGATCAAACTCCAAGCCGCGGCGGCACAGGGTCACGCAGCCGGCACGACCCCCCAGCCAAATACCGGCATGAGCTGATATTCAATCGCCCCCGGTGGAGGGCATGTTGTCGTCGAGCGCTTGGACTTTGCCGACCAGCAACTGCGAGACGTGATCGACCATCGATTCCCAATCGTCGCCCGTGTAGCCCGCCCCCGTCACGATTTGCTGCACGGTGTTCACATCGGCGGCGCCGAGCTGTTCGGTGGCCACGATGACGGTGGTCGGGTCGTTTTTATCCCATGCCTCGCGGCGAGCGATTTGAACGAGGTCGGCGAGTTGGCGGGCGGTCTGCATGTTCGTCTCCAAGCACTGGGATGCACTGCAACGAGCAAACCGGGTGCCGCCGTTGGCACGGACCTTGCACTTTGCATTCGAGTTCACTTCTCAACGCTTCGGAGCCATCGCCATGCGAATCCTGTGCTTTCTCTTTCTCGCCGTCTTCGCCGCCGCAGTGGGGGCGTTCGCCTACTACAACCAAGAATCGGCCACGATCCGCTTCTGGGAGTGGGAAAAAACCACCAGCATGGCCATGATCGCCGGAGCCGCGTACGGCTTGGGGATGCTCAGCGGTTGGACGGTCGTCGGGATGCTGCGTCGTTCGACGAATCGGGCCATCGAAACTGTTGAGCAACGATATGCGCAACAAAATACTTGAGATTGCGCAATTTCGGCAAGTCAGAGCCGGACGCGTCAGCGACGTTCGAGTCCGGCTCAGAAAGAGAAATTGTTGAAATGGATCTTGAGATTGCGGAACGTCGGCAAGTCAGAGCCGGACGCGTCTGCGACGTTCAAGTCCGGCTCAGAAAGAGAAATTGTTGAAATGGATCTTGAGATTGCGGAACGTCGGCAAGTCAGAGCCGGACGCGTCTGCGACGTTC
>JBBRUN010000513.1:0-4125 GCA_038247765.1 Gemmatales bacterium
CGGCCAGGGCCACGGAATGGGAAGGTGGTGGGAGCCTGCCGCCATCTCGACCTGCACGTCGTTGTTGACCACGCCAACCGGCTTCTGCGAGTTGCAGAAGCTGGGAGACATCGTCGGAATCATCGAAATCAAAGTGCAAAAAGGTCGGGCGGGACTCCTCCCCAGGCCGGGTACTCTCTCCCCTTCGAGCCTCTTCTTTCTTGTGGGACTTCTCCCGCACACGTCTACTACGCCTTCGGCAACCGCATCGAGCGGCTCGCTTGGGACGGGGCCACGACGACCGACGAGCGGTTCGTGCAAGACGGCTGGGCCACTGACAGGGTGTAAGCGCGTTTCCGCGAGGGCGGATTGCCTAGAAACAAGGGTGATCGCACGAGTCTGTCGAAGATCGATGACATGCAGCAAATGTACGCCTCAACTCACGGCAAGTCGCAATATGATCCGAATCGGCAGGGTTTTGTTCAAGTCGAATTGAATCAAGAATGGCGGCGTGGACAGGTTTCATTGTTGGGGATTGTTGTCTACAATCAGTGGATTGTTGTCCACAATCAGTTTTTCAAGGAGGACACGGATCAATGCATCGGCGAGCCGGGATTTGCCGAAGGGATGATTCCCATATGGGGAAATGGCCGTTCCGCGATCCACGCCGCGCGGAATGGACGCTACGGCTCAGCGGTCTTGTATGGGGCGGCTGCCGCGTTTGATGTTTTCCTCATCACGAAACTCGTGACTCTCGCCAAAGGGATTCTAAAGGGATCTTTGGCTCTCAAAGTTGCCCCAACCGCTGGTAGCGCGGCTGGCACCTTCAACGAAGCTGGGATCATGGCACGGGGCGGGGAACGGATAGTTCTCCCTCAAGGGCCGAATCCGACATGCGGGCCTATCTGTGCAGCCATGGTAGCTGAGGGCGAAGGTGCGTGGGTGATCTCTGAAAACTACGTTGTCGCTGCTCGTCAGGCTGGCTATCTCACGGATCGTGGGGTGTTGCTTTCTGACCTGCCAAAGCTATTGTCCTCGGAGGCCCGCGTCACCTCGCAATTTGTGCCAAGTGCGACCCTCGAACAACTCGGTACTGCCACAGCGAAAGGGAAGCCCGCAATCGTTCGCCTCAATCCCGCCAACGTAGGCGAGGGGGGTCACGCTATCATCGTTGACGGTGTAACGAATCGGATGGGGAAGCCGGTAGTGGCCATCCGCAACCCGCATGGTCAGAAGTACTACCAACTCGTTTCTGAGTTTGAAAAGCAATGGGACAAGTCGATGGTCGTTGTCGAAGGGATAAAGTAATTCGACCCGACCGGATGTCGTTCCTAACCCGTGGAAGGTTTCAAGAGCGTGATTCCCGCAACCGAAGTTGAATACTGGGCATCTCTGGGGAACGTGTCCAAAGTCCGTCAAGCGATTGCGGCTGGACACGATGTCAATCTCCGGGGCGAAAACGGCTACACGGCACTCCATGCCGCAGCAGAAAACGGTCACTTGGAAGTTATTCAGGTTCTGCTCGATTGCGGTGCCTTGATAGACGCTCGACTGGATAGCGGTGAAATGCCCGCGGATTTAGCGGTCATGGCAGGAAAGGAAGAATCTGCACACTTGCTCAGGCAGGCGGTGAAATAGCATTCAGTCGGCAGACGCGAGTTCACTCGGCCCGCGACGATCTGTATCCCTGGCGTCCCTGCTGGCAACTCGTTCCTGCTCAAGCCCATCGGTGCGGCCAGGGCCGCAAAGTGGGAACGTGGTGGGAGCCGTCTGCCGCCCTGACCTGCACGTCGTTGTTCACCGCGTCCGGTGAGTTGTAGAAGCCGGGCGACATCTTCAAGATCTCGGAAATCGAAGTACGAAAAGGTCGGGCGGGACTCCTCCCCAGGCCGGGTACTCTTCCCTCTTCGAGCCTCTTCATTCTTGTGGGACTTCTCCCGCACACGTCTACTACGCCTTCGGCAACCGCATCGAGCGGCTCGCTTGGGACGGAGCCACGACGACCGACGAGCGGTTCGTGCAGGACGGCTGGGCCACTGACAGGGTGTAAGCGCGTTTCCGCGAGGGCGGATTGCCTAGAAACAAGGGAGATCGCCGATGGTAATGCCGTGAATTCTCGCCCAAAAAGTATATTGGGTGATTTTCCCGGCATCTGTGCCCGAAATCAAAACCGATTTCTTCGTTCATGGTCGCTTGGGATCCAAGGGCTTTTAGACACCCAAGTGCCATTCCGAGTAGAGGTTGCGTCGATCCAGCTTCTCCTGAGAAACGCGCCGGGAACGCGGTTACACCCCTTCGAAAGAAGGTTGGCTCGGCTTGGGTACGGGCGCGAAAATCACGGTCAATAACGCGGCTCACACCGGGCTATCGTTGTTGACTTTGGGCTTTGACGATCAAGCGTCGATGTACTACTTCGGCAAAAAGGATTGGGAGATCGGTGTCCTGCGCGACGATGAAAAAACGGCGGTTGTGCCGTATGCGCAGGCATTCAGCCGCGGCGGTTGCGAACTCCTCGTCGGTGCGGTCACGGGCGGATACAGCGGCGCATCGAAGATCGGCAAAGCGGTGTGGCTGATCGATACGGCCGGCAACGTATCCAGCGTCGGGCAAGGCAGTTGGGGGATGTACGACAACGGCTGGAATTGGCAGGATGGACTCAAGGTCCTTGGTGGCAGTACAGGATTAGGGGGAATGCAGGAGGTCGATGGGGGCGTGCAAGTGATGCCCCAGCTACAAGTTCAAAACCCGAGTGGCTACGGCGACTCGATGCGGGAAATGACTTCAACCGCGCTCAGGCGGCTCGGTATCCGCACAACGAGGTTTACGTCGTCCGTCCCGATGGCAAGGGGTACTACCGGGTCGATTCGTATAACCCCAGGACGGGCGAGATCGTGTCTCGAAAGTACACTCAACTGTCCGAGGTTCAGGAGGCAACGGGAGTCGAGTACATCAATGAGTTGGCAAAGAAGTACCCGCCGGGTACGGCCATCGCCGACGTGCCATCCAGCGGTGCGTTGGCCGGCGATAGACTTCGAGGTCAGATGATCCTCGAAGTGCCGGTGCAGACCAAGCCGATTCCGAAAGCTGTGCTGGATGCAGCGAATCAAAAGAACATCGTCATCCGAGATATTAACGGCAAGGAGTACTAACGAATGAGAATCGAATACTGTGAAGGTTGGTTCCGAGCCAAGAAACGCCCGACTGGGCAACTCACCGTGGACGATGCGTGTAACGCCTACGAGAAGAGAACCCTCTTCACGGCGGTTGCGTACGAGGTGGATAAGGCGATCGCGTTTTTGGAATTCAACAAGGATTACGTTGGTGTCGGTTTCTTAGACGAATTGCTTCGCGAATTCCTGAGTTACACCTTTGTAGAAGTCGAACCGGGCAGACTTTTCCTCGCGACGGCAACCCACCGTGAGTATGGGCTTGGCACGGACACCGTGACATCGGGCTCCACCTACTACTTCAAGAGAACCGGGCAGGTGGTGGTGGAGAACGAAGACTTCACAGGAGGGGATCGCTCTACAACTGAGCGGTCCTGCGAAGTTAAAGACAACTGGGATACTTACCCGCCCTTTGGCCAGTTCGACTCTTTGCTTCGAGCGGAACGGTTGGGCGGCGGGCGATAGCAAGGCTGCGTGCGGAACTTCGTATACCCTTGCCGATCCCTCCGGCAACCTGTTCCCAGTCAAGGCCATCGGTGCGGCCAGGGCCGCAAAGTGGGAACGTGGTGGGAGCCGTATGCCGCCCTGACCTGCACGTCGTTGTTCACCGCGTCCGGCGAGTTGTAGAAGCCGTGCGACATCTTCAAGATCTCGGAAATCGAAGTACGAAAAGGTCGGCCGGGTACTCTCTCCCCTTCGAGCCTCTTCATTCTTGTTGGACTTCTCCTGCACACGTCTACGACGCCTTCGGCAACCGCATCGAGCGGCTCGCTTGGGACGGAGCCACCACGACCGACGAGCGGTTCGTGCAAGACGGCTGGGCCACTGACAAGCCGGTGGCCGTGGGCACCGAAAACTTCGATACCATCCTCGATTTGGATGGGTCGCATGCGCTGGTGACTCGGCGGGTCACGGGCGACGGCTTCGACGATTTGATCGCTCGCATTTCGTCGGCCGGGACGGTAGGGTGGTACATAAC
>JBBRUN010000514.1:0-4120 GCA_038247765.1 Gemmatales bacterium
CCATTGCCGAAGATCCTCGACTGCAGCCACCCGTAGGTGTCTGGCCAGTGTCTCAGTGCCAGTGGCGCGGGTCGTGCTCTCACACCCGCTAGACATCTTCGCCTTGGTGAGCCGTTACCTCACCAACTAGCTAATATCACATAGGCCCCTCCCAGGGCGCCGGAACTTTGCTCTCTCGAGGTCATCGGGAATTACCCTGTACTTCTACAGGCTATGCCCGACCCCGGGGTAGGTACCTATGCATTACTGCCCCTTACGCTGCTCCCCATTGCTGGGTACGCTCAACTTGCATGCCTAATCCATGCCGCCAACGTTCGTTCTGAGCCAGGATCAAACCCTTCAAAATTGTATTATGTACCTCGCGGTGCCGGGTTAGCGACACGGGCGAAGTCACAATTTCAAACGTTTGAGGCCTCTGCTCTTTTCGCTTCCACTCAAATTGTAAGTCGGTTTTACCCGACTTGTCAGAGTGAGCGGCCGCTGAAAAACAGCGACACATCTCACCCCCGTAAGGACATCACGCTACCAATTTGTCAAAGATCGTCTGAAGAAGAAACCTACCGGCAAAACGGGTGTTGCCACTCGTCCGGCCGGCTCATCTCTCCGCGTCAACCTTTCGGTTGGGCGACAAGGGGAATGATAATCGCCTCGGGGGGTCTGTCAACGGGTTTTGCTACCAAATGGGGGAAAAAGTCCCAAAGCCCCTGAAAAGAGGCCCATCGGAGGGCATTCGCAGAGATTTTTCCGGGCGGCTCTGGTGCCTCGGGATCGACTGCGTTAAAACAACTATCGCCAATGCCGCGCGGCAGGTCAAGATTTTTCCCTCCAGATTGCGGATTCTTCCCGATGCCTTCACCAAAAGCTCTGATCCTCCGCGCACCGGGCACCAATTGCGACGGCGAAGCCGTATTCGCCCTCGAACAAGCCGGCGCTACCGCCGAGCGAGTCCACATCAATGCTTTGCGCCAAAGCCCGGCGAAGTTGCAATCGGCGCAAATCCTGTTGCTCCCAGGCGGTTTCAGCTATGGCGACGACGTCGCGGCCGGGAAAATCCTCGCCAGCCAGCTCGAAAACTTCCTCGCCGATGCCATCCGCGAGTTCCGCGACGCCGGCAAACTCATTCTCGGCATCTGCAACGGGTTCCAAGTGCTGTTGAAGGCGGGACTTCTGATCCAACCGGACGACGAAGGCGCGATGGCGACCCTCGCCCATAACGTCCCACGGCAGTTCACCGACCGCTGGGTGAACCTGCACGTGACGCCGAACAAGTGCCCATTCCTAAAAGGGATCGAGCAGATGTACGCGCCAATCGCCCATGGCGAGGGGAACTTCACCTGCCGGAAGGATTGGATTTTGAAGGGTTTGGGGCAGACGGATCAAATTGTGATGCGGTACACAGGCCCATCGGGCAATCCGAATGGCTCCCAGGGCGACATCGCCGGGATTTGCGATGCCACCGGCCAAGTCCTCGGCTTGATGCCCCACCCGGAACGGCACATCCTGCCAACGCAACATCCACAGTGGACGCGCCACGGCCTTCAGAAAGAAGGGGACGGCCTGCAACTGTTCCGAAATGCCGTGGAATATTTTGCGATCTGAGAGGCACGCATGCCCAACCTCACCTTCGCCCCTGCTCTCGCACGTTGGCGCGCCGCCGAGCCATTCGGCACGTACCAAGTATGGACCATCGCCGTTACCGGCGCCACCCTTCGAGAATGGTTCGACAACGTCTTCCACGATTTCCCCACTTTGCGAAGCTATGTGCTGGACGAACGCGACTCGCCCCGGCACCATATCGTGGTTTTCATCGACGGCGAACCGCTGCGCGACAAGCAGCAGTTGGATGTCGGCTTGTTTATTATGCGGGCGACCCCAGCCGCGTGGGACATCGATCACCACTTCGGCGCGAAGTTGAAAGCCTCCGCCGACGGCGGCAAGACGTGGGACGACCTCCCCGTGCCGGCCTACCCAGATGGGGATCAAGTCATCACCGGCGATGGCAAGCCCCCTACCCCGCCACTCTGAAAATGATCTGGAGCTTGGAAGCGGGCGGGGGCGATCAAGGCGACCACTGGGCGACGGTCTCCACGCAACGGCCGCCGATCCATGCCTTGCGCTTCGGGTAACGATCGAAAATGCATAGAAAGAGCCCATGGGACAACTGCACCCGCTCGCGGAATATTTGCTCGCGTGCCGGGGCCGCCGGAACACAGGGGCGCTCGCTCCGGAAACGAGCCTCTACGGCCCGCTCGAAACCCTTCTGAATGCCGCAGCGGCCGAACTGCACCCGCGCGTCCACGCCTTCATGAGCCTGAAGAACGCGTCCGGCACCATGCCGGACGGTGGCCTCTTCACACCCGATCAAATCGAAGAAGATGCGACCGAAGCCCCGGTCGGCACGATCCCGAGCCGCGGGGTGATCGAATGCAAGAAGCCCTCGGATGAGCTGCTGAAGATCGCCGATTCGGCGCAGGTGTCGGCGTACTGGAAGAAGTACAACCAAGTGCTGGTGACGAACTACCGCGAGTTCGTCTTGGTGGGGCGGGGCGACGCCGGCCAGCGCGTCCGCTTCGAACACTACCGCCTCGTCGGCAGCGAAGCGGAGTTTTGGACGGTCGATGCGAAGAAGTTGGCCGAGGAGTTGGGGGACGAGTTCCTCGATTTCCTGCGGCGCTGCTTCCTCCGCCCGGCGCCGATCAACGACCCGGAAGACGTGGCGTGGTTCCTCGCCAGCTACGCCCGTGAGGCGCGCGGCCGGGTAACGCGGGCGTCGTCCGTGCCCGCGCTCGAGAGCGTCCGCAAGGCGCTCGAAGGGGCCTTGGGCATCGACTTCGAAGATGCGGCCAAGCCCGAAGAAGGCCGGCGTTTCTTCCGCAGCACGCTCGTGCAGACGCTCTTCTACGGCATCTTTTCGGCGTGGGTGCTTTGGCACCGGAGCCAGCCGAAGCCGGGGGATCGTTTCGATTGGGAGAAGACGGCCAAGTTCTTGCGCGTGCCGGTGCTGCGCAAGCTCTTCTGGGAACTCGCCGAGCCGGGCAAGCTGAAAGATTGGAACCTCGATGAAGTGCTCGGCTGGGCCGGGGACACCCTCCACCGGGTCGTCCGAGAAGAGTTCTTCGCCAAGTTCCAAGACAGCGAAGCGGTGCAGTATTTCTACGAACCCTTCTTGGAAGCCTTCGATCCGGAGCTGCGCAAGCAACTCGGGGTCTGGTACACGCCGCCGGAGATCGTGCGCTACATGGTGGCCCGCGTGGACCGGGTCCTGAAGGAGGAGTTGAACATCGCGGACGGCTTGGCGGATGAGAACGTCTACGTCCTCGACCCCTGCTGCGGCACCGGCGCGTACTTAGTGGAAGTGCTGCGGACAATCGATAAGCACTTGATCGAGAATGAAGAAGGCAATACACGGGCGATCAAGTTGAAGAAGGCGGCTTGCGAGCGGGTCTTCGGTTTCGAATTGTTGCCCGCGCCGTTCGTCGTAGCGCACTTGCAAATCGGCCTCTATTTCCAAGAGATCGAATCTGCGTTCGAAGCCGACGAGCGCCCTGCGATCTATCTCACGAATGCGCTGACGGGTTGGGATCCGCTCAAAGATCCCAAGCCCGGCATCTTCGATGAACTCAATCAAGAGCGTGCGCTGGCTACGGAAGTGAAGCGGACGAAGCCAATCCTCGTTGTTCTCGGCAATCCGCCTTACAACGGCTTCGCGGGTGTGAAGATCGGTGAAGAGGGAGAAATCGCCAACGCGTATCGCTGGACTCCCACCGACCCGCCCGACCTGAAGCCACAAGGGCAAGGGTTGAACGACCTCTACATCCGCTTCTTCCGGATGGCCGAGCGCTGCATCACCGGCCGGAAAGATGCCGAGGGGATCGTCTGCTTCATTTCCAATTACTCGTGGCTCGATGGGCTATCGTTCCCACTTCTCAGGCAGCGTTATCTCAATGGCTTCGATAACGTTTGGGTCGATTCGCTCAATGGCGACAAATACAAGACGGGCAAAACCACGCCGACCGGGAAACCCGATCCAAGCGCTTTCACGACAACCCGCAATCGCGAAGGAATCCAAGTCGGCACCGCCATCGCCCTGATGGTGCGGAAGAAGGAACATAGGTCCCCG
>JBBRUN010000515.1:0-4109 GCA_038247765.1 Gemmatales bacterium
ATGCGGTGCCCGAACTCAAGTACTACGCGACCAACGGCAAGAAAGCCACCGAGCAATTCGATAAGGACAAGAAGGCCATCGGGCCGAATGTCCCGGCGTCGCTCTACAACGCGATGATCCACCCGCTGCTGCAGTTCCCGGTCAAAGGGGCCATCTGGTACCAAGGGGAATCGAATGCGGGCCGAGCATACGAATATCGCACGCTGTTCACGACGATGATCGAAGATTGGCGCAAGAAGTGGGGCACCGAACTGCCGTTCTACGCCGTCATGCTCGCTCCGTGGCACGCCGGCGATGCCGAAGGCGTGAGCTGGGCCGAACTCCGCGAAGCGCAAGTTTACGCCACCAAGAAGCTCAAACACGTCGGCCTCGCCGTCATCAACGACGCGGGCGATCTCTTCGACATCCACCCGCGCGACAAAATGACCGTCGGCAACCGGCTCGCCCTCGCGGCCCGCGCCGACGCCTACGGCGAAAAGATCGCCGGCAGCGGCCCGACCTATAAAGAATTGAAGATCGAAGAAGACAAGGTCGTCATCACCTTCGACAACCTCGGCGGCGGTTTGATGAGCAAGTATCAAACGCTCAACGGCTTCACCATCTGCGGGGAAGACAAATACTTCTACCCGGCGAAGGCCGTGATCGTCGGCACGACCATCGAAGTGACGAGCGAGAAGGTTTCCAAGCCGGTGGCGGTTCGCTTCGGCTGGAAGAACTATCCGGTGGTGAACCTCTACAACAAAGAGGGACTCCCGGCGGTCCCGTTCAAGACCGACGACTTCCCCTGGACGACGATGCCGAAGAAGTGACGGAATGAAAACGATCGCAATCATCGGCGGCGGCGTCATCGGCACGATGACCGCTTACTATCTCAACCGCGCGGGCTGGCGGGTCACTGTCCTCGACAAAGGCACCATCGGTGGTGGGTGTTCGCACGGGAACTGCGGGTACATCTGCCCGAGCCACGTCCTGCCGTTGGCGGCGCCCGGCGCCTTGACCTCAACGCTGAAGACACTCTTCGCCAAAAACTCGCCGCTGAAAGTGCGGCCGGGGTTTGCTCTCAAGAACCTCGGTTGGTTCCTCAACTTCGCCCGCAAATGCAATCGCGGGTCGATGCTCACCGCCGCAGTAGGCATCCGGGCGTTGCTGGATTCCTCGCGCCGGTTGTACGACGAACTTTTGGAAGCCGAAAACCTCGACGTCGAATGGGACACCTACGGGCTGCTGTTCGTGTTCCAGACTTCGAAGGCGTTCGAGCACTACGCCGAGACCGATCATCTGCTGAGCGGAACCTTCGCCCGACCCGCGCGGCGCTACGATGCCGAGGCCTTGCAGAAACTCGAGCCGGCATTGAAGCCCGGTTCCGTGGCGGGCGGCTATTTGTACGACGGCGATGCCCAACTGCGGCCCGACAAACTGATGTCCGAACTGCGGAAGCTCCTGATCGGCCGCGGCGTGACTTTCGTCGAGCAGGCCGCGATGACGGGCTTCATCGCCGAGGGCGGAAAAGCCACTGCCGTGAGCACGACGAAAGGCGATTTCCCGGCCGACGCATTCCTCGTGGCCACGGGGGCGTGGACACCGCAGTTGCAAAAGCACCTCGGCGGCAAAGTGCCGATCATCCCCGGCAAAGGATACTCCATCACGCTGAAACGCCCGGACGTTTGCCCGACCTATCCGATGATCTTCGAAGAGCACCGCGTCGCGGTCAGCCCGTTCGCCTCCGGGTTCCGAATCGGCTCGACGATGGAATTCGCCGGCTACGACGACAGCCTCAATCGCAGCCGGTTGCAACTTCTCCGCGACGGGGCTTCGCATTACCTCCGCGACACCGACACCCCTGCGTTCGAGGAATGGTGGGGTTGGCGGCCGATGACGTACGACGGCTTGCCGATCATCGACCGCAGTCGATTGCACGCGAACGTGCTGATCGCGGCGGGCCACGGCATGCTGGGGTTGTCGATGGCGACCGGGACGGGGAAACTGGTGCGGGAGCTGCTGACGGGCGAATCGCCGCACGTCGATCCCCGGCCCTACTCGGCAGGACGGTTCTAATGGCCCGCGAGAAGATCATCGGTTCCGGGGCCGCGCCCGGCGACGAGGAGCGCAAGCGCCGCGACAGCGCGCTGCGCCCGCGGATGTTGTCGGAAGTCATCGGCCAGCGCAAGGTGGCGGAGCGGTTGAAGATCGCCGTGAACGCCGCGAAGAAGTTGAAGGAGCCGCTCGGCCACATCCTGTTCGACGGCCCGCCCGGATTGGGCAAGACGACGTTCGCCACGGTGCTGCCGAACGAACTCGGCACCAGCGTGCAGATGACTTCCGGGCCGGCGCTCGCCAAGCCCGCCGATTTGCTGCCGTTCCTGACCAACCTCGAAGAAGGCGGCATCCTATTTATTGACGAAATCCACCGCATGCCGCGGGTCGTGGAGGAATTCATCTACCCGGCGATGGAAGACTTCCGCATCGACATCATCTTGGGCGAGGGCATGAGCGCCCGCACCATCAGCATGAATCTGAAGCGGTTCACGCTCATCGGGGCGACGACGCGCTCCGGGATGCTGACATCGCCGATGCGGGATCGCTTCAAGATGCACGAGCATTTGGATTTCTACAGCGTCGCGGAACTGGCGCAGATCGTGAACGTGAACGCGAAGAAGCTGAACGTGCCCCTGTCCCCGGAGGCGGCCCAGGAGTTGGCCCGGCGCAGCAGGGGGACGCCGCGGATCGCCAATTCGCGGTTGCACTGGGTGCGGAGCTACCACGCCGGCCAACCGCACTTGGCCGACGGCCCGGTGACGGACGACATCGCCCGGGCCGCGCTCGACATGCAAGAGGTGGACCGCGAGGGGTTGGACAAACAGGACCGCAAGTATTTGGAAGTGTTGATCGACGTCTTCGGCGGCGGCCCGACGGGAGGGGAAGCCATCGGCGCGACGATGAATATCTCGTCCGACACACTCAGCGACGAGGTCGAACCGTATCTGCTGCGAGAGCAGTACATCGTCCGCTCGCCGCGTGGAAGGGTGGCAACGCCGAAGGCGTTCGCGCTGCTCGGGAGAAATTTGCCGAAACCCAAGGGGGAACCGGGTGTGAATCTGTTCGAGTGAGAGACTGGCAAGCCGGCCAGCGTGAGCTGCCGGATTCTGGTTTGCAAGAAAGAATCCGGCAGCTCAAACTGGCCGGCACGTAGGTCTTTGTGCCTTCACCACCCCAATCGATTCTTTAGTCTCGCCAACCCGTCGGCCCATGCGGCGTCGACCGTCGGTTGCGATTCTTGTCCGTCGATCAGTTTGCCGTTGTTGGTGTAGCTGACGACGCAAGCGAACTTCCCGGCGGCGGGTCGCACCTCCAAACGGTATTCCGGGCGGTCGGAGATCACCACGAGCGCGATGTACTCGCGCAGGCCGGGCTTCAAGGAGCCATCGCGTTTGGTCAGCCAGTCGGGGGTGGTCGGCAGGATCATCGATTCATTCCTCGGTGTGTCCACCATTCTATTCCGGCAGCGGCTTGTCTTTGGTCTCGGGCAAGAACACCAAGGCAACCAAACCGAGCAGGAAGACGCTGCACATCGTCACGCCGGCGTACCGCAATGGGTCGGGGGCGGGGTACGCGGCGAAGACGTTGCTCGTGAGCATCCCCAGCGCGAACGGCCCGCCCGCGGCCACCAAGCGACCGACGTTGTAGCAGAAGCTGGTACCGGTGCTGCGGAGCGCTGTGGGGAACAACTCGGGGAAGTAGATCGCGTATCCGCCGAACAGCGCGAGTTGGAAGAACCCCATGAGCGGGATCATCCAAAAGATATCGTCCCATGTTTTGAGGAACAAAAACACCGATGCCGTTGCCAACCCGGCGAGCACGAAGAAGATCGCGAACGTCGGTTTGCGGCCGATGTGGGCCGTCACAAAACTGAACGCGAAAATACCGACGAACGAACCGGCGTTCTGCACGAGCGACGTGATCCCGGCCCAGTACGCCTTCTGGCCATCGACATATTTCTTCGCTTCATCGGGCAACTTGTTCTGCTTCACTTGCTCGTCGGTGGCCAAGCCTTTCTCCACGGCCTCAGCCTTGTACTGTGGCTCGGCTACGTACTGCTGCAAGTCGGGCGA
>JBBRUN010000516.1:0-4105 GCA_038247765.1 Gemmatales bacterium
ACGGATTCTGGCGGTCCAAATGACCCGCTGTCGGATGCGAAGTCGCTGCCACATCGGGAATACCGAAAATTCCGTTTAGCTTTCGGAGCTTTCGGAGCTTTCAGCGAGGGGGGTATGCAGAATGACCGAAAGCTGAAAGCATAAATCTTGAGGATGAGAAGGCCGATGGCGAAGGAACGCATGGCGGACTCCGAGTCGAAGTGGGGGAAGGATCATCTTGCGGGAGGCGACGTTGATTTGCCAGACTCCTCTTCGGGGGAACACGGAATTCGCAGATAAGCCTTGCAACCCGACGGCGCCATCGGCTAGAATGCCCCTCATGGAACGGGAACTCTCTTCCTCAACCCTCAGCCACACGGACCGCAAGGTGCCGAAACTCAGCGTGTACGTCGAAAGCGAAAACGAGATCAACGACTTCAAGTGGATCGAAAGCGAGCGCGTCGGCTACGACCTCGGCGAGTCGGCCGTGAAACGCTGGGTCAACCAGCATTGGCGCGGGTACTTGCGAGCGCGTTGGCTGGAACATCTGCAGGGTAAACGATTCTGGATCGAACTCGACCGCGGCGACTTCGGCCTGCTCGTCAAAGACTTCGAACAAGATCGGGATCTGCTGGTGCCGATTCTCGACCGGCTGAAGTCCGGCGAAGAAAACCTCGACGTGATCTGTTGGGCCGAGAACAATTCCATCTGTACCGAACCGGTCGTGCGCATCCTCGAAGCCCTCGATATCAATTCCCGCCGCCTCCGCCACAAGTTCGACTGACCGCCCATCTATCCGCTAGCCGCCGGTAAACTCCCGCATGCTCCCCGCGATCCGCGTTCAGAATATTTCCAAGTGCTTCACCCTCGGCCGGACGGGGCTACCGCTTTCCAACATCACCGAGCGCGTCGGCATGATGGCGCGCGACACCCTGCGCAAGGTAAAACAGCTCCTCCGCCCCGGCGGGCCGGCCACCGAGAACGTCTACTGGGCCGTGAAGGACGTGACCTTCGACGTGAAGCCCGGCGAAGTCGTCGGCTTGCTCGGCCGCAACGGCGCGGGGAAATCGACCCTGCTCAAAGTGCTCAGTCGGGTGACCGTACCGACTTCGGGCACCATCGAATTCCGGGGTCGCCTCGGCAGCTTGCTGGAGGTCGGCACCGGCTTCCACCCGGAACTCACGGGGCGGGAAAACATCTTCCTGTCCGGCAGCATCCTCGGGATGCGGCGCCGAGAAATCTTGGCGAAGTACGATCGCATCGTCGAGTTCTCCGAGATCGGCCGGCATCTCGACACACCCGTCAAGCGCTACAGTAGCGGGCAGTACGTCCGGCTCGCCTTTGCCATCGCGGCCTACCTCGAGCCGGAAATCTTGATCGTCGACGAAGTCCTGGCCGTCGGCGACGCGACCTTCCAACGCAAATGCATCGACCGCATGGCGGAACTCGCGAAGCAGGGGAGTACGATTCTGTTCGTGTCGCACAACATGCAGCTCATCCCGAGGCTGTGCCACCGGGCGGTCTACCTCGAAAAAGGGGAAGTGCAGAGCATCGGCCCGAGCGCCGAGGTCACGCAACTGTACATGGACCGGATGCTGAAGGAGAGCCTCGCCGGCGACCTGCGCGACAAGCCCCGCACCGGCGACGGCCGGGCGCGGTTCGTCCGCTGCGGTGTACTCGATGCCGAGTCGCGGCCCGTCTCGGCGTTCACCACTGCGAACGACATGGTCGTGCGGATCGAGATCGATTCCTCCGCTGCGATTGGCGATGTCACGCTGTCGGCCATCGTCCAGACACTGCATGGTACGCGGATCATCAGCACTTGGACGCGCGAGGTGAATTTCGAAGTGGCCCTGCAACCGGGGGTGCAAACCTACGAGTGCCGGTTGAAGAACGTCTGCATTCGGCCGGGCCAGACGATCTTGTTGAACCTCTGGATGGCCACGGTGAATGGCACGATCCTCGACAACGTTGAGAACGCCGTGGTACTCGACGTTTTGGGCGACGACACGCACGCCCATCTTTCGACGAGCCAAGACCACGGCGTGATCTACTGCGAATACGCGTGGAAGCGGCTCTGCTGATCCGCTCCGATCGCCCTTGTAAAAGTTGCTATTCCGCTGCCAATCTATCCGGGGTAGAGTCCCGCACCGGCCCACGGATGGGCTTCGGACGATCATCGGGCAAGGAGGCCGGCGTGTCCCGCCCTTGGCAGCTTCGCCACAAATTGATCTTCGGCTTGGCGCTCGTCGTCGCCAGCGTCGCCCTGCTTTTGGGTGGGGCGCTGCTCGGGCTGTCGTCGTATTTCGAGACTATGGACACGACCCAGCGCAAGCTCGACGAGATGCAAATCGTCGTGCAGTTGCGGGATCAAATCCACAAGACCGGCGAAGTCCGCGTTCAAGAAGCCGCGCCGACCAGCGAACTCCAAACCGACAAAGACACCATTGTCGAAGAGATCCGCAAGGGGCGGGTCATTCTCAACGCCTACGAATCGACCCTGAAGAACGAAACGCTCCGCCGCAAGCTCGACCCGGACGGCGGCCGCGACGAAATCGCGCTGATCGCCAAGTTGAACGAGGCGTTCGCGGCACTGGAAAACGCGGTGCGGCTGAACACGGAGGCCGGCGTGGGTGTCTCGCCCGAAGGCGGCGTACGGCTGGTGCAGAAGCCCGCCGTCCAGCAAGCCCTCGGCGACCTCAACCGCCTCAGCACCGATCTGTTCTTGTTCCTCGTCAAAGATGTCCACGACAGCTTCGATGCCTCGCGGGCGAATCACCGCCGCAGTCTGTACATCACCGGCGGAGCCACGGCCCTCAGTTTCCTTCTCGTTTGTACGCTGCTGTACTACTTCCGCGTCTGGGTCTTCAACCCGATCAAACTGCTACAAGCCGGGGTCCGCCGCGTCCACCGGGGGAACTTCGATCAACCGATCCAACTGCACAGCCAAGATGAACTGCAAGAACTCGCCGTCGAATTCAACGCGATGACGACCCGCCTTCGGGACATTTACAAAGACCTCGCCCGGCAGGTCAACGAGCGCACCCGGCAGCTCGTGCGCTCCGAGCGCATGGTCAGCGTCGGTTTCCTCGCCGCCGGGGTGGCGCACGAAATCAACAACCCTCTGGCGAGCATTGCCTTTTGCTCGGAAGCACTCGAACGGCGCTTGCTGGAAGTGCTGAACAAAGTCCCCGGCGAAGCCGACGTGATCGCCAAGTACCTCAAGATGATTCAGCAAGAAGCTTTCCGCTGCAAGCAGATCACGCAGAAACTCCTCGACTTCAGCCGCAGCGGCGGTCGCCGCGAACCGGTGGAACTCTGCGGGTTGATCGAAGATGTTATCCAAGTCGCGCACCACTTGCCGAGCGCGAAGGGAAAGCAGTTCGTCTTCCAAACGACCGACCCGATCACGGCTCTGGTCAGTGGGCCCGATGTGAAGTCGGTGGTGCTGAATATGGTGGTGAATGCGCTCGACAGCATGGACGACACCGGCACCCTGACGACGACGCTTTCGACCGACGGCGAAATCGCGACCATGACCTTCACCGACACCGGCTGCGGGATGACGCCCGATGTGCTCGACAATATCTTCGAGCCGTTCTTCACGCGGAACCGCACGGGCAACGGCACGGGCCTCGGCCTGAGCATCAGCCATCAGATCGTCGATCAACACGGTGGCAGCATTCAGGCCCAAAGTGCCGGGCCGGGGCGCGGGAGCACCTTTGTGGTGCGCTTGCCGCTGCGGGCCGTGGACAACCGCGCCGAACCGGCGCGAGCGGAGCAACACGCGGATACGGTGCCATTCGTGGCGAATCGGGCGGCGTGATCGGAACACGGACAGGCAGGACGCTTGTCCCGCGGCGAATAGACCTGATTGAATGGGAGTAGTGCCTTGGCAACACCGAACAACCCGAATCGGCTCCGCATCTTGTTCGTCGACGACGAGCGCTCGCTGCAAGAGTTCATGCGGACCGAACTGCCGCGACTCGGGCACGATGTCGTCGTGTGCCCCAACGGCACGACGGCGCTGCAGGCCATCGCCCAGCAGAACTTCGACTTCGCCATCCTCGATATCCGCATGCCCGATATGACCGGCATCGACGTCCTGCAGCGGTTGAAGCAGATC
>JBBRUN010000517.1:0-4088 GCA_038247765.1 Gemmatales bacterium
ACCGGCAACAGTTGGGCGCCGTCGTACGGATCACCCCCGGAGGCGAAGACCGTCGCGGCGGAGTAGTACTCGACGAAGTCGCGCGGCGGAAACCACTGCGGCACGGCGGCGAACAAGATCCCGGCGAGAATCGCGATGATCATGATGCGGTGGATCATTCCCGATTCTCCGCACGCAGCGCCCGCACGAGCGCGACGGCCTCGGCATCGCCCGTGAGGTCGAAGATCCAGATGCTCCCCGCCAACCGCGCGATCGGAGTCCGGTTATTCAACCAGTGGTACAGCGTCGGTGGGTTCAAATAGGTTCCTTGCAGGTTGCCGACGCTGATCGCCAACAGGATTCGCGGAGCACTCTCCGGCACGCGTTCGCTACGCGATGGCCCGATGCGCCCGTAACCCGGCAGCGGTTCGTACCGGATCCCAAAAGCCTCCGGCGGAGCCGTGCCGCAGTACGAGAGGTAGATCACGCCGGGCTGCTCGCGGTCGAGCCAATGCTTGAGCGCCGGCAGTCCTTGGCCCCAATCCAGGTTGGAGTCGCCGAGCCGGTCGATACGATCCGCGGAGGTTTCGTTGAAGTAGGCCAGCGGATAGGGGCCGGCTTGGTGCGCGGCCAACGCCAGCCAGCCGACGGCAACGATTCCGAAGGCGTAGCGCCATCCGCCATCGGCGACGAATCGGCCAGCCAGCAAATACACGAACGGCAGGATCGGCAGGATAATCCGGATGCCGAGATTCACCCGGGCGATCACGAACGCCAAGAAAAAGAGCGACACAGTCAGTGCGACGAACCACGTCGCCGGGTCGAACCTCGGTCGTCGCACGAAGACACCCGCGAGCGCCAACAGCAAGATGCCGAGGGGCATTTTCCAACCGAGCGCAGCCGGGAAATAACCTAGCCAACCGCGCTCGCGGACTTCGCCAAGGAAATAGAACGACGCCGAGTTGAACTGCTCGCGCACGAGTTGGTACTTCAACCCGCGACCCCACGCCGGCAAGTTCCAGCCGAAGTAGAGCAACGCGACCACGAGCATCGCCAGCGTGGCGATGCGGACGATAGGAGCGACCGGGTAGAGCCGGCGTCCCGCCGATACCCCGCTCGCCAACAACCCGAAGAGCATCGCGGGGACGAGTGCCACCGCCGAGAACTTCGCCCCGAGCGCCAATCCGAAAGCGAGGCCGGTGGCGTTGAGCCGCCACGGTGTCGGCTCGCGCAAGTAGCGCCACGCGCAGAACAGCGTCAGCAGCGTCGTGAACGTCAGCGCCGCATCGGTGCTGAGGATCGCCGCATGGGCGACGAAGTTCGGATCGAGCGCGGCGCACGCCGCGGCGAGCCATCCGGACAACGGGTTGTCAGTGAGTTGCCGGCCCCAAATTCCCACAAGGATCACGGTACCGACGCCGAACAGCAGGTTCATCCGCCGCGCCGGTTGCAGGAGAGAATCCCAAGTCCGTCCCGATTCGAACACCACTTTATTTCCGATGGCCCACTCGGCCGAAGTGTCCCAATCGGCCGCGTCGGGTTCGAACGCGATCGGGTCGAACAGAAACTGCGGCAGAGTCCACAGCAGCTTCGCCAAGGGCGGGTCTTCGATGTTCAAGCGGAAATCGCCCGTGTGCCAGTACGAGTACCCGGCGGCGAAGTGCGCGGCCTCGTCGAACGTCGGCCCGTTGGCCCGCACGGCGCGCTCTCCTTGCACGGCGAAAATCGCCGCGAGCAGGGCCAAGCCGACGGGGAAGCGAGTCATGCTGGGAAGTTAGAATGCCGCGCGGTAGATGGCCAGAATTTCGTCCGCCGATTCGGGGATCCGCGGATTCACCCGCATTAAGCGTTTGATGCCGAAGGCCTTCTCCGCAAAGCCGGGGAGCATCGCTTCGGTTACACCGAGGTCGCGCAAGCGCAGCGGGATGCCGATGTCTTCGCGCAGCCGTTCGATGGTCGCAATCGCGCCGTCCGGCGTGCTGCTGCCGCCCAAGCGGTCGCCGATTTCCGCGATCTGCTGCCCCCGGCAGTCGAGGTGATACCGCATCACGTACGGCAGCAGCAGGCCATTTCCGGCACCGTGCGATACGTGCACCGCCCCGCCGACGGGGTACTCCATCGCGTGGATCAACGCGACCCCGGCGTTGGCGAAGGCGAGGCCACCGAGCGTTGCGGCAAGGGCCATGCCATCCCGCGCGGCCAAGTCTTGGCCGTCGTGGACGGCCCGCTTCAGATACTGGCCGACGAGTCGGATGCACTCGAGCGCCATCATGTCCGACAGAGGGTTCTTCCCCTGATACACCGACGGGCCGCCCGGCCGTTTGAGGAATTCGGTCTGGCTCACGGCGGTGTAAGCTTCGATGGCGTGGGTGAGCGCATCGATGCCCGAATCGGCCGTGACCTGCTTGGGACAGCCCACTGTCAGTAGTGGATCGACGATGGCGAACGGCGGTCGCAGATACGGACTGAGGGTGCTGACTTTCATCTTCTTCGCGCTGTCGGTGAACACGGCGGCGGCGGAAACTTCGCTGCCGGTGCCCGCGGTCGTCGGCACGCAGATCAGGGGGAAGACCGGACCCGGCACCCGGCTATCGCCGACCCAGTCGGTCGCGTCGCCGCCGTGGGCGAGCACGAGCGCGACGAGCTTCGCCGCGTCCATATTGCTGCCGCCGCCGAGGCCGAGCAAGGCATCGGGTTTGAACTGGCGAGCCGCTTCGACACCGGCGCGGACGACTTCCACCGGCGGTTCCGGCACGCACCCCGTGAAGACTTCGCAGGTCACGCCGGCCGCAGTCAGCGGAGTAAGGATGCGCTCTACGAGACCGGCCTTCACCAAGATCGGGTCGGTGACAATGAGGATACGCTGGGCTTTCAGCCGCCCCGCGATCTCGCCGAGTTGGTTCACGGAATCGCGGCCGAAGATGAGCGACCCGGCCGAGTGGAAGGTGAAGTTGGGTAGCATGAAGCCACTATACGAATTGCGTCCCAGCGGAGTATCACAAGCACTATGGGAAGTCCGCCGCGACCGCCGCCGACTTGGGAGGAGCATTCCTGAGAGAATGGTGTGTGGCGAAACAATGCTCGAAGCCAACTACTGAAGGAGTGACCGCATGACCGGCCCGATTCGCATCGGCATCGTGACCGTCTCCGACCGGGCCAGCCGGGGGGAGTACGAAGACCTTGGCGGCCCCGCCATTCAATCGTCGCTTCGAGAAATGCTCTCGTGCCCGTGGGAAGCCGTGGCCCGAATGATCCCGGACGAGCAGGAGCATATCGAGTCGATCTTAAAGGCACTCGCAGACGACGAAGGCTGTTGTCTGATCGTCACCACCGGCGGCACCGGCCCGGCCCGGCGCGACGTGACGCCCGAAGCGACCGCAGCCGTGTGCGAGAAACTGCTCCCCGGTTTCGGCGAATTGATGCGCCACGAGAGCCTGAAATTCGTGCCGACGGCGATCCTTTCCCGCCAAACCGCCGGCGTCCGGGGCAAAACGCTCATCGTGAATCTGCCGGGCAAACCCGCGGCCATCCGCGATTGCTTGCTGGCGGTGATGCCCGCCATCCCCTACTGTATCGACCTCATTGATGGGCCGTCCCTCACGACGCACGACGGCGTCGTCAAGGCCTTCCGCCCCAAAGGAGCATGACCCATGCGCACGACCCGTCTGCTCGTCTTGATCTTGCTCCCCCTCTCCGCTTCGGAGCGGGGATTGGGGGGTGAGCTCACGCCCGCAGAAAAGAAGGCGACCATCGCCTACATCGAAAGCCTGCGCGACAAAGAGACCGGTGCCTACAAGGTCACGGCCGAGGGCAAGCCGAGCCTGAGGGCCTGCAACGGCGCGGTGAAGTCGCTCCGCGCGCTCGGCGAAAAGGTGACGGAGATCGAGAAGATCCGGAAGTTCGTGCTGAAGTGCTACGACCCGAAGACCGGTGCGTTCGCCGAGCCTGACGGCAAACCGGATGTGACGATAACCTGCATCGGCATCATCGCGGCCTGCGAAGTGGCCATCGACAAAAAAGTGTTCCCGAAGGCGATGGGGTACGTGCTAGAAAATGCAAAGACATTCGAAGAAGTCCGGATCGCTGCGGCGGCGGTCGAGGCTTGGGGA
>JBBRUN010000518.1:0-4073 GCA_038247765.1 Gemmatales bacterium
CGCTCCGGTCGATTCTCCCGAGGGGAAAAAGTACATCGCCGCGATGCGGGCCGCCGCGAACTTCGGCTTCACCAACCGGCAGTTGCTGATGCAGCAGACGCGCGAAGTGTTCGCGGGCGTCTTCGGTCGCCCGTGGGCCGATCTCGGCATGGACCTGCTCTACGATGTGGCCCACAACATCGCGAAACTCGAAGAGCACCTTGTAGATGGGAAGATCAAGAAGGTCTGGGTTCACCGCAAAGGGGCGACGCGGGCGTTCCCGGCGGGTCACCCGGAGTTGCCCGAGGCGTTCCAAAAGACCGGCCAACCCGTCATCATCCCCGGCGACATGGGCCGGGCGTCGTGGGTGCTCGTGGGCCAACCGGGGAGCATGGAGCGGACGTTCGGCACGACCTGCCACGGGGCAGGGCGAGCCATGAGCCGCACCGCCGCTGTGAAGGACGCCGTGGGGCGGCGCATCGACAAAGAGTTGGAAGCGCGGGGCGTGATCGCGATGAGCAGCAGCCGGCAAGGCTTGGCGGAAGAGCAGCCAAAGGCTTACAAGAACGTGGACCACGTCGTGGAGGTCGTCCACGACGCGGGCCTGAGCAAGAAGGTGGCGCGGATGCGACCGATCGGGGTGATCAAGGGCTGAGCTGCGGGATTTTGACTTCGACGACTACGATGGTCGTGGTTTCTTCGACTGCCGCGACGACGCTGACGGCCTTCACCAAGCTGCCGGGCATCTCGTCCGAAGTCCAAGTCGAAGTCGCGATCTGGCCCGCGTCGGTCGAGCCCACCGATTTGTGTACCACCGTCCGGTATTCTTTGCCGGCGACAGTCAGCTTCTCGGTGCCCTGTTCGCCTTTGGTGTTCGGCTTGCCCCAATCTTCTTTTTTGACGCCATCGGGCAATTGGATCAGCCGGGAGGTGCGCGCGGATGCGGTCGGATTGTTTTCGACGCGTCCGCCGTGGTACACGGTTTTGGCTTGGGTGGTGACGACGATATGATCGTCGGATTTTTCCGTCAAAACGTAGACGATTGTCGTCACGGTCATGCCGGGGGTTTTCGCGCTGTCCGTCGTGGTTTGTTGGGTGACGGTGGTACCGACGGGGAAACGGCCCCAATGCTTGTAACTCGGGTGATCGACCATTCTGGCCGGGTCGGGCAAAGCGATTTCGATGGCGGGAAGTTTCGTGTCGCCGGCTTTGGATCCGCAGCCGACTTGGGCCAGCGTGCAGGCGGAGAACAACAGGCCAAGAATTAAGGATCGCACGTTATCACCTCGTGAAAATGAATCGCGATGAAAATGGTTACGACTGCGGAGCGCCCGATTGGGCACTCCGCAGTCGTTTCGGAACCGGTCGGATTTACTTCTTTTTCTTTTCGATCCGCGTTTTGTTGTTCGGACTTTCTTCGTCTTCGATCGCTTTGCTTTCCGCCGCGATCTTCGCTTTTTCTTCGTCGGTCAAGGGGGCCGTGCTGCCAGTGACTTTATCGCCGCCGCAGCCGGCCAGACCGAGAACGAAGATCGCCATAACGAGAACCAAGAATTTCGACATCGAGCGATCTCCGTTTAGTATTGGCTCGAGTCGACCACGCCACCGTCGTCCACGCCGCAGAGGCGCATGTAGGTGACGGCATCGATCGAGAAACGGAGGAAGCGTACCGAGCCGTCCGCCAAGACCGCGTTCAGGCCACCCGTGTGGGCCGAGCCGAAATAGCGACGCCAGACCGTCCTGCACTGGCCCGGAGCGCTGGGCCCGCTGAATTGATCGGTCCAAGTCTTGCATGGGATGTTGGTCGGGTCGGTGTCGCCTTTGGGTGGGAAGTGGTAGCGGATGTTGTCTTCGTCCCAACCGCTGTTGTTCCAGCGTTCGTTGTCCCCGCCGTCGGAGCCGTAGCGGGAGGCCGGGATCGCTTTTTCGGCGGCGGCGATGCTGTTCGAAGTACCGTCGGTGATGCCCGCAATGTTGCGTTTCGCGCCGCGACCGGGCCAAACGATGAAGCCGCCGCGACCACCGAAGTTGCCGAAGTTCACGGTCGAGCGCTCATTGGCGGACGGGGTGAAGCCGGTCGGTGGCGGGGGAATGTCGCCCGGATTGAGTTCGTGGACGTTGCCTTGGAGGATCCCGGCGTTGCCGGCGTAATCGCAGCGGCCCGATTGACCCGTGCCGTAGGCCGTTGGGGCGCGGCGGGTCGGGCAGTAGTAAATCTTGATCAGTTGGCGGGCGACGATGTCTTCATTGCTGGCGTTGGCCGCGACCGGAAAGATCGGCACGGCATCGACGCCGAGGTTGAAGACGTTGTCTTGTTCGATGTACGGGAGGATCGTGTACCAGTGGTTCCAGCCCTTGCGGGTGGAGGCCCGGCAGCAGGTGGTCGTCTCGTAGCCGCCCGGATCTTCGTCGTACTTGAAGCCGCCCGGGTTTGGTGCGCCGCCGCTGTCAACCGCTTGCGGATCGCCGTCCATCCCGCCTTGCGGGAAGAACTGATTTGCGCTCTCGAAGTTGTGGAACCCGAGGCCGATCTGTTTCAAATTGTTGCTGCACTGCATGCGGGCGGCCGCCTCGCGGACTTTTTGAACGGCGGGCAAGAGCAGACCGATCAAAATCGCAATGATGGCGATGACCACGAGAAGCTCGATCAGCGTGAACGCCGACCGTCGAATCGAGGACTTCATGTACGAATCTCCTCCAGAGAAAGAATCGACTCGAATGAGCCGACACCAGAAGATTACAAACCGATGAGGAAGACCGAATGAAGCTAGCGAGAAGGAATTGTGAAGGTGAGCAAATCCTTTCCTTGCGTCAGCCAAGATCGCGGTATCTCTTGAGTGGAATTTGAAAGTGCGGTTCACACCAACGGAGAAGCATCATGAGCCTGTCGCGCGTCGTGTTGGGCGGTTTACTCGCCCTCGTGATCGTCGGCCCGAACTCTGAGCGGTAGTACTACAACAACTACAACTCCGGTTACAACAACCGGTACCGCGGTGGCAGCGGGTACTCGTTCCGCTCTGGCTTCAACAACTACCGTCGCTAACGCGAATCGGCACGATTCCAAAAAACCCGGCGAGCTTCGCCGGGCTTTTTGCGTTCAATGTACCGCAGCTAGCGGAATCACGTCGGTGGCACGGAGTCGGGAATTACCGCGAAAATCGCATCCCAATCGTGATGGCACGACCGGAGCTGTTGCAACAGCGAGGGGTCGAAAAACGTCCCGGACGATTTGTCGAGTTTGTTGATCGCGTCGATGTGCGTCCGGCCCGCGGAGCGGAGGGTATCGTATCCGTCGGCGAGGCAAACGATGCGTGCGGCGAGCGGTATGCTCTCTCCGGCGAGTCGGTCGGGGAAGCCGGTACCGTCCCAATGCTCGTGGTGGTGGCGGACGACGGCGCGGAGCGTCCGCAAGAAAGGCAAGCCGTCGCCGTGCCGCGCCGCCAGATCTTCGAGGATGGCGTCGCCTCGGATCGGATGGGCCTCGTACTCGTACTCTTCGCTCGGCGTGCGTTGGCCCACCTCGGCTAGAATCGCGGCATCGGGAACGTCCACCAAGCCGAGATCGTGCACCCGCGCCACCGAGGCGAACTCGGATTGGGCTTTCGGATCGGCCAGCGAGACCCAGCGCGGCGACTTCGCCAAGGCACGCGACAAGCGCTGGACGTAAGCCGAAATGCGGCGTTGGTGACCGACGGATTCCCCGGGCCGCTTGGCGATGGTATCGGCGAGCATCGAGAGGAACGCCGCGTGAGCTTCCGCCAATTGGGCGGACTTCGCCGCGAGCGTAATTACCGATTGCGCAGCTTGTGCCTCGAGCTGCCGGATGCGCTTGATCTCGTGCGACGGCGAAGGATCGGTGCCGGGTTCAACGTCATGCCCGGTGGACAGCGTCTCCAAATAGCGGGCGACTTCGTCCGCCGTGGGTCGGTACGCCGGATTCCTGTTCAGCATCCGGGCGATCGTCTCGTCGAGTTCCGGCGGAAGACCTGTTCGAACTTCTCGCAATCGGCGCGGCGTCGCCTTCAAAATGAAATCGCCGAGCTCCTTCAACCCGAGGCCTTCCGGATAGGGAAGCTTGCCCGTCAGCGTCCAGA
>JBBRUN010000519.1:0-4051 GCA_038247765.1 Gemmatales bacterium
CGAAGGAGTTGATGGCCCGCGCCGCGGCGGAAGCGGAAGAAATGCCGAAGCGGTTCGAGCGGCTCGTGGACGTGAGTAACATCCGCTGCCGCTGGCAGGACAACGTCTTCACGGGCGATTGCACCTTCGAGACATTCGACCCCGTCATCGACATCGGCCCGGCCTGCCGCGAGATCGCGTTGTCACCGGAGTTGCTGAACCTGCTCGGCGAACTCTACGGCGAGCCGGCACACTTGTTCAAAGACAAACTCATCTTCAAGCCGCCGGGCGTGAAAGGCTACCGCCTCCACCAAGATTGGATCGCTTGGGAAAGCTTCCCGCGCAGCTTCCTCACGGTATTGGTGCCGTTCGAAACGGCCGACCGCGATAACGGGTGCACCATCGTGTATCCCGGCTACCACAAAGCCGGCTGCCTGACCGCCGAAGACGGCCACTACCACGAATTACCCGACGGTACCGTCGACGAACGCACCGCCGTGCCGCTGCTGTTGGAGCCGGGCGACGTCGCCATCTTCGGCGGCTTCACCCCGCACCGATCCGACCCGAACACGTCCGATCGCTGGCGCCGGCAATTGTACCTGAGCTATAATGCCGAGTCGGACGGCGGCGATCAACGCGAGCATCACTACCGCGAATTCCACGCTTGGTTGAAGGTGAAGTACGCCGAGCACGGTAAGACGGAAGTCTATTTCGAATGACCCCGGAGTGAACCCGATGACCAACGCCGACGACAACCGCGTCCGATTCCACCTGTCGCTGAACGTGGCGAATTTGGATCGCTCCGTAGCATTCTTCCGCACCCTCTTCGGCATGGAGCCGGCCAAGCTGATGGCCGATTACGCCAAATTCGAGCCGGACAATCCGCCGCTGGTGCTATCGCTCGAACCGACGCCGCGCCCGGTAGGTGGGCCGCTGAACCACCTCGGCTTCAGAATGCCGAACGCGGCGATGCTCGTCGAAATGCAGATGCGGCTCGAGCGCGCCGGCATGCCCACGCAGCGCGAAGAGGGCGTGGAGTGCTGCTACGCCAAGCAGACGAAGTTCTGGGCCCACGACCCCGACGGCACGCTGTGGGAAGTCTACACCTTCGAAGGGGACATCGAACATCGCGGGATAGGTCAGTCGGAAGGGGTCGTCCTCGGCCAACCGAAATCGCTGGAGATGGCGAGCGGCCCTTTGGTGTGGGAACACCGCATGAACGAACCTTTCCCCGCCACGCTACCGCTGGCCGACGAGAGTGCAGACGAAGTCCGCCTGCGCGGTACGCTCAATATGGCCATGGACGACAGCGAACGCGAGCGCGTCATCGACGAATCGCTGCGAGTCTTGAAGCCGGGCGGCCGGATGTTCGTCCACGTGCTGGCCGGCGAAGAACCGGTGGACGGCCCGCAGCTCCCCGGCCCGGCCGGTGCCGTGCGGTTCGTCCCGTACGAAGAAGACCCCGTCCGATTGCTCGAGGCCGCCGGGTTGTCCGGCGTCAAGATGCTGAAGTTCGACACCAAGCCGTGCTTCGTCCGCGCTGGCGTCGGTATGCGGGAACTGCAACTCGAAGGTTGGAAAGTGTCGAACGGCGAAGCGGAAACGGTGGAGCTGATGTACAAAGGCCCGTTTAAGTGCATCACCGACGACCACGGCCACGAGTTCGTCCGCGGTGTGCGCGTCATGGTGTCGCCGGCGACGGCGGTGGAATTGCGGAAGGGGGCCATGGCGGATTCGTTCGTGGCGTTCGAGGTGCGTCAGTCGCTCGCCGAGGTTTCGTGCGGTTGAATCCTCGGAAACCGGATGCGGAACCGGCACCCGCCTTCGGTTGGGCTGTCCCATTCGATGACCACTCCGGCTGTCCGCGCGGACTCGGCGCGGAAGAACGGCTCGAAAATCCGAGCACCGTCGTCCGGTGCGATGCCGATTCCACAATCCTTGACCTCGAGGCTGATCGCACCGTCTCGGAGTTCGATTCGAGTTTATCAACGCGCGGCGAGTCGAATGGCGCATCAATAGAATTGGAGTACACCATCCGAGGCGAGATCTCATCATGCTTCGCCGCATCATCGCCGCTTCGGCCTTATTGATTTTTGGCACCACCGCATCCGCGGCCGAGTCTAAGGATCTCGCGGAGTTGTTCCCGGCGGGCACGCTGGCCTATGCCGAAATCGGCCAACCGGTGGGAACGTCGGACGCCATCGCGGAATTCGTGAAGGGCACCCTGCTCGCCGATAGCATCGGGTACAGCCACGATCGCCGGGACAAAATGCTGCCGCCGGGGAAGCTCGCCGGGTTGAAAAACGCGGGGGAGTGGAGCCTGTTCGCGTCGCCGGAGATGCTCGCCGACTTCAAGAAATTCAAGGGCGTCGCGGCGGCGCTCACCGGCTTCGATCCGAAGACCGGTCGGCCCGCGCTGGCCGTGGCGTTCGTCTTGGGCGAGAGCCGACTCGCCGGGTTCCTCGCCCGGCAGTATTTGCTCACGGCACCCAACGTCCGTCGGGTCGGCAAGATCGACGGCATCGCCGTCTATCAGAATCGCGGGCTGACCGGCGCCGTCGTCGATGAGAACAACAAACCGCAGCCGAATGACGATCCCGCCCCGGCACAAGGAACAGCGGAGCCGACCTACTTCTACGCGCCGGGTTTGCTGGTGGTCGGCTCGAACGTCGGCGCGGTGCAGGACGTCTACCGTCGCTTCGCGGGCACCGAGAAGACCGCGAGCTTCGCGACCTCGACCCAACTGAAATCGCAAGCGGAGGCGCGCAAGAAACCGGGTGTCTTCTTCTGTGCCGACGTCGGCCGACTCGAACTCCAACTGACCGCGGCGAAGAAGGTATCGTCAGCCGAGTGGTTGAAAATGCCGGCGGTTTCGTACGTTCGCTTCTTGTTGAATCCGAAGCAGGTCGAATCATTCACCGGGTCGCTGCAATTGCAACCGGACGGCTGGGCGCTCGCGGCGAACGCCGTCGTGCAGGCCGGCGGAACTTGCCCGCTCTTGGCTTTGCTCGCCGGTGGCGAGGCCAGTTTCGACCACGTCCGCGGTGCGCCGGTCGATGCGCCCGGTGCGTTCACCGTGGCTTTCCCGGCCAAAGAGAAACGCGCCAAAGCGATCCTCGACGCGGCCGATGCCATCGGGCAAGCGCTGGGACACGCGGGGGCGCTGCCGGGCGAGTCGGCCGCCGAGGCGGAGAAAAAAGGCTTCAAACTCTCGGCCGCGTGGTTGCCCGTGGTGAAGTCGCTGTCGGTGATTCTGCCGAAACAGCCGACCGATCCGAAGGCCGAGCCTGTCTATCCGATGGTGATTCTGACGCTCGACGACGACGCCGCCGCGCTCGGTTGGCTCGGGATTCTGCCGAAGATTTCGCAGGTGTTGTCCGGCGTCGAGAAACTCCCCGACCCGGCGAGCGAGACGATTCAGAACGTCAAAGTCTGGGGGCTGGTTCACGATTCGACGCCGATCCATTACGCGCTCGCCGGCTCGCGGATTATCCTCGGCCGGGATCGCGATGTTGTGGCCAAGTGCGCGACTTCCCCGGCGAACCCTTGGCCGAAGGCCGACGGGCAACCGGCGGCGCTCGGCGCGCTGGCGTTTGCAAATGCGTGGGCGTTGTTGCCGGACCTCAAGGCTTCGCCAACACCGAACGATGGCGCGAGGAACACGATCCGAATTGAGGATCTCCAGCAGCAACCCGATCCGGGCAACGCCGTCGCGAAAGAATGGGGCAAGGCACTCGCCGCGATGCCGCCGCTGGTGCTCCAAGCCAAAGGGTCGGGGCAAAAGTTGACGGTGGACTTGATCCAGAAAGATCTGAAGAAACCGCTGGCGAAATGGCTCGAAACCTTGTGGCAGTCGATCGAGCGGGAACCGGTGGACGAGCGAAATCGCTTCTAAAGTTTCCGGAGGTCTCAATCCCGCAACGCGAACCTAGTGGACCGTTGCAGCTGATAGTTGCCGTCAAAATTGAGTCCCAACGGGACGACAGAAGGTAGCCAGGGGTGGAGCGAAGCGGAACCCCTGGGAATGAGAATAAGCAATTTCGGCCCCAACGGGTCTACCCATTTCCAAATC
>JBBRUN010000520.1:0-4039 GCA_038247765.1 Gemmatales bacterium
CTCGATTTGGAAATGGGTAGCCCCGTTGGGGCCGAAATTGCTTATTCTCATTCCCAGGGGTTCCGCTTCGCTCCACCCCTGGCTACCTTCTGTCGTCCCGTTGGGACTCAATTTTGACGACAACTATGTATCAGCTGCAACGGTCCACTAGGTGCCGCAGAATGTCCGGTAGTGGCCGTCGTCCGCGGGCGGTTCCCGGTACGGTTCGTTCGAGGCGGTGTCTTCGAATGGCGTCGCTAACACTTCCAACAGCTTGTGCAACACCGAGAGGTCATCGCGATCCTCGGCGGCGGCGAGGGCTTCTTCCACGCGGTGGTTGCGCGGGATGACGGCCGGGTTGACGGATCGCATCCGGCCGACGCCGCCGCCATCGCGATCGATACGCCGCCGCCAACGCGCATGCCAGAGTCGGAAGGCCGGATCTTGGTAAAGTTCGCCGGCCGGCGCCTCGTCCGCCGACAAGTCGCGGAAGGTGTTTGTGAAGTCGGCCCGGGCGTTGCGCATCCAATCCAAGAGCGCCGAGACCATCTCGGCATCTTCGGCGTCTTCGGTCCGCAGTCCGAGCTTGTCCCGCATCCCGGCCAGCCAGTAGCGCTGGAAAATCGCCGGGAACTCTTCGAGTATCTCCGTCGCCACGGCCACGGCCTTCTCTTGCTCGGCATCCAAAAGCGGCAACAGAGACTCCGCCAACCGGGCGAGATTCCACTGTGCGACCATGGGCTGGTTGCCGTAGGAATACCGGCCGGCGCGGTCGATCGAGCTGAAGACCGTGGCGGGGTCGTACGCGTTCATGAAGGCGCACGGGCCGTAGTCGATGGTCTCGCCGGACACCGCCATGTTATCGGTGTTCATCACGCCGTGGACGAAACCCACGAGCTGCCACCGGGCGATCAGCGCGGCTTGGCGATCCGCGACGGCGCGGAGGAACTCCAGGTATTTGTTAGGGGCTTGGGCCAATTCCGGGTCGTGCCGCGCGATCGCGTAATCCGCGAGTGCTGTCAGCGCCGTCGGGTCTTGGAGCGCGGCGGCGTACTCGAAGGTGCCGACGCGGATGTGGCTCGCGGCCACGCGGGTCAAGATCGCCCCGCGCCGCGCGGTCTCGCGGTAGACCGATTCGCCGGTCGTGACGACCGCCAAACTGCGCGTGGTCGGGATGCCGAGGGCGACCATGGCCTCGCTGATGACGTACTCGCGGAGCATCGGCCCGAGCGCGGCCCGGCCGTCGCCGCCGCGCGAGAACTTCGTCCGCCCCGAACCTTTGAATTGGATATCGAGCAGTCGGCCGTCCGGGGTGCGGTGCTCGCCCAACAGAATGGCGCGTCCGTCGCCGAGCTTGGCGAAGCCGCCGAACTGGTGCCCGGCGTAGGCTTGCGCGATCGGCCGGGCGCCGGCGGGGATCTCTTGGCCCGCGAACAGGGCCGCAGCGGCGGACGGCGCCATCGCCGCGAGATCGAGGCCGAGTTCGCCCGCCAACCGGTGGTTCAAGATCGAGATACGCGGTTCCCGCACCTCGGCCGGGGTGGCGGGAGCGAAGAAAACGCTCGGCAATTGTGCGTACGTGTGCTCGAAGCGCCAGTCCATGAAGTTCCCGTTCAAAAGTGCCCTGAACGGCTATTCTAGTAATTGCCCAGCGTCCACGGGCCGACCGCAAACTCCACCTACTTTCCTTCGTGTTCGAAGGCCCTCGCGGCGTCCCACGCGAAGGCCACCGCCAGAATCGCGAAGCCGAAACTGGTCACCAGCGCGGCTTGCACCGGGAGCCACTCGCCCGATCGCTCTTCCCGGTTCACCATCAGCGCCTTCAGCATCCCGTGCGGCGGGCAGGTCAACTCGATCATCTCACCGAAGGTGTGACCCGCGAACGGCGAAACGAACCACGGTAGCAGCAGAACGCCACCCCACACGGCCAGGAATATCAAACTCGCCCGCGTCGGCATTTCCACCCGCACCGACAGCCACACTCCGAATGCCAGCGACCACGCGATGCAACCGAACATCAGCAGCGCCGCCGCGATGGCACTGCGGACATCGACGCCTCCGGCGAGGACGCCGAGCGCCAAGATGCCGGCGAGAAACCAATAGAAGGGCCGGTCGCGCTGCAGAATCGCACGCGGGATTGCTTTCAAAATATCGACCCGGTCGATGGGCAGCGCCAGAAGCGTCAGCAACGTCTGCCCGGCCCGTTCGCGGCCCAGCGAGGCCGCAACGCGGGCGCCGAGGAACGCCGGATATACCGCGGCAATCGACACGAATACGACGATGGTCAAGTAGTAAGCGGGCACGCCGACGTCGTTGCCCTTGGCCAAGGCGTTCGCCATAATCGCGAAGAGGATCAGCAGTGCGATGAAGCCGAAGCACGCGATGCTGGAGAGCAACCCCATCACGAAACAGCCGCGCTCCGGGGAGAACCAGGGCAAGTGGAAGCTGCGCTCTTTCCAAGTCAGCGGGTCTTCGTCGTAGCGCAGCGGTCGGATCTCGTACGTGCGGCGGATTCGCGGATCGAATTCGGCGAATGACACGGGGAATTCCAACTTCGGCGTGGGGGCGGACTCTTTCTCTTCGAGGATCGGTAGCGTCTGGTCCCCGGTCGCCACTTTGGCGATGGAGAACAACACGAGCGATACGGGCAAATGGAGCGCCGCGAATATCCCGACGAGCTGCCATGTGGTGTCTTCGTACGGGTCGCCCGTGAGCCACATTTCAAACAGGAAGACCAGGACGGTGATCGGCGAAGAGGTGGAGAAAAGCGACCAACAACTCCCGCACACCCCGAATACGGCCGGCAAGAGTAGACTCAGCACGATGCCCGGCAGCGTCTCGCGGAGGTTCGGCTTCATGCAGGCCAACATCAATCCCAGCGTTCCCAAAAAGATCGCCGTGATGAAACTGACCGCAAAGCCCGCTAGCAAGTGTTCGAAATCGACACCGCCGAACAGGAACGTCAGCATCAGCACCGGCCAACCGACGGCGAGAATACTGCCGACGTACACGAGCCGGGCGAGCAATTTCCCCAGCAGAATCTGGTAGTGCGGCAGCGGTGACGACAGCAGGAAGTCGAAGGTGCGGCGCTCTTTTTCGTCGGCGATGCTCCCGGCGGCGTACAGCGGCATCAGCACGATCACCGCCGTTTGCTGCACGGCGAGGAACGCCATGAGGAACGTCTCGGCGAAGGCGGCGTTACCGGCTTGGTCGAGCGAACCGGGATCCATCAGCGCATCGAGCGGGGAACGATCGCGGAACGATCGCAGGTAGACGACGACCAACCCGAGCAGCAGCGCGGCGGCGTAGATCACCCGCCAGAGGTGGAGCCGCCGCCGCGGCAAGCGCTGCAGTTCGTACCGGAAAAGCGGCCCGATGAATGTCATGCCGGCATTATCGGGAAAACCCCTCGACGGACGAAAGATGCGATTCCAGTTTCACGTATCCGGCGGCAATTCGAAAATGCAGCCGTCCCCGATGACGAAGACCCGATCGCCCGCCGCCGGAGCGATCTCGGACAGGCCCGTGAAGGTGCCGAATGCGGGCAAGACACCGACGGTCGGCCCGAACCAAAAGCAGGGGAGCCGGAGCCTTTCGCGGCCCAGGCCGCGCAGCACAATCCCCGGATGGAGGTGGCCGGCCAAGACGTATCCGTCCGCCGAGGGCTGCGGAAAGTGCGTGAAGCAGAACGGCGGATCGAGGAGGGTGCGGGTTTCCCAATCGCTTCCCCAGCAGTCCGGCGGGGCGCCGGCGCGATCGTGATTTCCGCGCACCAAGTCGATTGACAATCCTGCGCGCGAAGCACGCCAACGGGCCAATTCACCGAGCACCCGTTCGCTGCGACCCGCTTTCGAATGCCAAAAGTCTCCCAAGACGACCAGACGCTCCGCGGCGGTTTCCCGCAGCGCGATATCGAGTAGAAGAAGCGTCGCTTCGGTACCGCCGGGCACGGGGACGGAATCGGCCCGGAAGGCCTCGGTTTTTCCGAAGTGCATATCGGCGACGACCAACACCCGCTTGGCCGGCCAGTACAGGCTCCGATCCGGCCGGATCCGGATCC
>JBBRUN010000521.1:0-4029 GCA_038247765.1 Gemmatales bacterium
CCGGTGACGGCCGTGCGGAACAACACGTCGAAAGAACTGACGCGCCGGCCTTCGGGAACCTCGTTACGCTCCATCTGCCGTGCGAGCCGGGTGAGGTGGTACGTCTCCCGCAGGAGGCCCAAACGCGGTAGGCGCGTCAACAGCGACTCCATCATCTGCTGGGCGATCTGCGCTCGGATGGCTTGCGTCGGGGTGCCGCCGTCCGACGGCGGGCAGACCAGCAACGGCTCTTGGCCGAAGAGCTTGATGAACATCGGCAGCAAACGGCGGACGCCGCCGGCGTCGCCGTTGGCGACGTGGCGCTCGAGCCGGATGGCCACGGCTTCCCACGCTGGAATATCGGCGGTGGGGCCGAGGGACTCCTTCGGCAACTCGGGCAGGCGGGCTTGGATCGCGGCGAGGGAGCGCACGGCCGCGGCGGTCTCGACGGCGGTCTGCACGGTGGCGTCGAGGAGTTGGCCTTTCACCCCGCGGCGGCGGTCGAACTCGGAGAGGCTCTCGACGCCGCCGAGCGGCTCGGGGATTTCGACTTCGAAAATGAACTGGGCCAACCGCACGAGCCGGCTGAAGTTCTCGCGGGCCATGCGGACCCACTCGGAGACCAACTCGGCCGATTTGGTATCGCCGCGCGGAAAGAGTTCGGGCTTGGCCGCGAGCTGCCACAACCGCGCCACCGTCGCCAAGAAACGCAGACGCTCCGTGGCCGGTTCGACATCGCCGTCGAGGGTGAATTCACCTTCGCCGGACCCGGCGGGGTCGTCGTCGGCCAAACTGCTGTCGTTGCCGTCGTCAGTCGAATCTTGGTAGGTCATCCCCTCGTAGGCGGAGTCGAAGGTTTCGCCGTCGCCGTCGTCGTCATCGTCTTCGCCTTCGTCCCCTTCGTCGTCGTCATCCTCGTCGTACTCTTCGTCGTCGTCCAAGTATTCCCCGAAGAGTTCGGGCACCTGCCAGCGGTCGTCGGCGTTGGCTTCGAGGAGTTCGAAGAACCGGCGGATCAACGGCCCGCGCTCGGCGACGGGAATTCCGTCGGCCGCGAGGACGGCCCGCAGCCAAGCGAAGGCGAGTCGGAAGAACGATGCGGACGGATCTTGCAACGGGACGATTTCGGATTCGCTCAGCCACGTGACGAGCAGCGCGAGCGCCGCTTTGTAATCGCCTTGATCGAGGAGCGCTTCGATGACCTGCGCGTAGGCCGAGGGGGTCCGGAAGCCTTCGCGGTGCTTGCGCCAAAACGACGGATCGGTCGCCCCGCCCGACTTCCACAGGCTGAGGGCTTGGGCGACGTGCTCGGCGGCCTCGGCCCGTTCGGCCCCGTAAACCTTGGGCAAATCGTTGACCGTCGGCGTGGCGAATTGATCCCACCACTCGGCGAGGTTGGCCATGCCTTGCCGGAGTTGTTGGGCCAGCCTGGTGTTTTGAGCCGCCGACGCCGCCGAGAGTGCGGCTGCATAGCCGTCGAACTGCCGGCCGACGTTGAGGATCAATTCTTCGGCGCGGGGATCGCGCACGGTGTCGCCCCGGTCGGCGAAGGTCGGGAATAAGCCTTGGTAACCGAGGATGTTCCACGGATCGACGAAGGCCCCGCACTCGATACCGCGCTTCAACGTATCCTCGGCTTCTTCCAACAACAGCGGGACTTCGGCCAACGCGCCGGAGCGGACGGCGAACTGGGCCGCGGTCTGGCGGATGCGGATCTCGGCCATCAACCGCGTCGTCGCGGCGGGGATCGCGGCCGCGCGCTGCCGGGCGACGGTCGGGTAGCCCATAGCGGAAAAGAAGATCGCCAAACGGCGCTCTTGGAGGTGCAAGGCCCGTTCGCCGGCGATGGCTTGGTTCAGCGATTGCCGGACGCCACCGAAGGGCTGCTTCAGTTTGGCCGACTCGGCCCGCAGTTTCACGCCGTGCGGGCCGGGCAGGCCTTCGAGGAGCTTCTCGTAGAACTTGTCTCGGAAGCGAGCGATCTTGCCGACCAGTTTCGTCAACGTCGTGTTGGAGTCGTAATGCGTCGGCCCGGTGCCGGAGATGCCGGCGCCCATCAGGATGGTGCCCGCGAGCACGGCGGACGCTTCGATCAGACGCTCGGGATCGAGCGCGCGCTGCGGGCCGGTGCGGCCCTTCGTCGCCCAGTTCACGAGGGCGTCGAGTGTGCCTTGGCGGATCACGAAGCGGCGGTAGAAACCCCGGCCGTCGATCTTGTGAGGATCCCATTCGCCGAAGAGCACGTTGGGCCGCTTGGTCACGGGGTGGAAGTGATCGGTCGCCCGGGGGTCAATGGCGAGGGTGTCGAGCCGCTCGGGATCGAGGCAGGCTTCTTCTAGCAAATCCGGCTCGGTGTTGTTCAGCAAATCGAGCGCGGCCCGGACCACTTCGGAATACACGCCCGGCGCGACGCCGACGCCCCGGAAATACAGCGGGATCGCGGAGACTTTCTCGTGGAGATAGAAGTCGGTTTGCGGGCGGGTTTCGAGAATCGCGATCGGCCGATAGCCGACGAAGTCGTTCAAGGTCAGCAAACAGTTCGGTACGATCTTCAGCGGGAAGGTTCCCGCCGCGAGTTCGGCCATCGCCGATTCGCAGCAGCGGGCCAAGAAGAAGGCGGTGAATAGAGCCGCGTCCGGCTGGTGGGCCAACAGGTCGCGGTGGTGATCCCGGTAGCCCACGAGCAATTCACCGAAGGCGATCGTCGCGACTTCGCGGGCCCGGGACAAATCTTGGAACGCGGCCGAGCCCGATTGTTCCAGATCGTCCGCGGCGCTCAGCAGCCAGGCGCCGGTCGTCGCCCACGGGGCGGGGTCTGCGTGGTTCAGCAAATACTCGAAGACGTCGGCCAAGAGTTTGCGGAAGCGCACGTCGGCCCGGCCATCGGAGAAGTTGAGGTACCCCAGCGGCTTCGTCGGGTCGAACAGTCGCGTCAGTTCTGGGAAGAAAGCATCCATCCGATAATTCCGCCCCGGCGAAACACGTATCCGACACCGTCAGCATAAAACAAGTCGGTTCCGAGAACCAGAAGAGTTCGACTTATGGATTCGATTCGCCTCGCCGTGTTGATCTCCGGTTCGGGCAGCACGCTGCAAAACCTCATCGACAAAATCGCGGCGGGCGAACTCCCCGCCACCATCGTAGGCGTCGTGGCGAGCCGGGCGGGCCTATTCGGGATCGAGCGTGCCGAACGGGCCGGTTTGCCGGTGGTGGTCGTCGAACGAAAACCGACCGAGACATTTTCGCAACGGGTATTTGAAGCGATCCGACCCAAACAACCCGATCTCGTGATCCTCGCGGGCTGGCTGCACCTACTGGCGATCCCGGCCGATTTCGAGAACCGCGTGCTCAATATCCACCCATCCCTGTTGCCCGCGTTCGGTGGGCCGGGGATGTACGGTCGCCGCGTGCACGAGGCGGTGTTGGCGTCTGGTACCAAAGTCACTGGCTGCACCGTGCACTTCGCGGACAACACCTATGATACCGGACCGATTGTGCTCCGAAGCGAAGTCCCCGTACTAGAGCACGACACGCCGGACACCTTGGCGGTTCGTGTCCAAGCCGCCGAGTGCGAAGCCTATCCGCAGGCGATTCGGAAGGTCGCGGAAGTCCGCTGAACACCATGCGTCCACGCCGGATGAGGCCGGAGGGGCAGTAGCCACGGCGACTTCGCAATCCGTCCTCCCGTGGCCGCGGGTGATGGTCTGCACCCATAATCGGATCTGGAATCTGAAATCTGTACCGGGTGTAGCAACGATTCTTGCAGGTTTTCGTAGGTCACGCTGTGCGTGACGGAAGTGGCATCCGACACGGGTCTGGCGTCACGCACCGCGTGACCTACGAAAACGGCACATCGCAAAGAAACTCCACGAATCGTTGCTACACCGTCTGTAAAAGTGCGCCGACGGATTCTTGCGGTCCAAATGACCCGCTGGCGGATGCGAAGTCGTTGCCAAATTAGGACTACCGAGAATTCCGTTTAGCTTTCGGAGCTTTCAGCGAGGGGGTATGCAGAATGACTGAAAGCTGAAAGCGACATCGGACATCCTC
>JBBRUN010000522.1:0-4028 GCA_038247765.1 Gemmatales bacterium
GCGGTCGCCATGACGCGCTGGATCCGCCGGCAGTTCGCCGAGAACCGGCCGTACGATCAATTCGCGCGCGCTGTCGTCACGGCCAAAGGTAGCGTCAGCGCCGATGGCCCGGCGGCGATCTTCAAAGCCCTCGGTACTCCGGAAGTCGCTGCCCGCGGCATCAGCCAAGTCTTCCTCGGCGTCCGAATCGAATGCGCCGAGTGCCACCACCATCCGTCGGAAAAATGGGGCCAAGACGACTACTGGGCACTCGCGGGGATGTTCTCCGGAGTCGCGATGAAGCCGCTCCCCGGCGGCGCTGAAGCGGTCGTGTGGAAAATCGGTGCCGACCTCGGTCCGAAGGTGAGCAAGTCGAAGACGGCGACCGTGCCCGCGAAATCGCTCGATGCCCCGGCGACGCCATTCACCCCATCCGACGACCGCCGTAAGGCGCTCGCGGATTGGATGACTGCCCCGAGCAACGAATACTTCGCCACCGTCGTCGTCAATCGGCTCTGGGCTCACTACCTCGGCCGCGGGCTGGTCGAACCGATCGACGACATCCGCGCGACCAACCCCGCTTCCAACGAACCGCTGCTCGCGGCGCTCACGGTTCACCTGCGTGAGAAGAAGTACGACCTCAAGGCTTTCACGAAGACTTTGCTGCTCTCGCGGGCCTACCAGCTCAGCAGCAAGTCCGTGCCGGGGAATGAACTCGACGAGCAGAACTTCTCGCACGCTGCGGTGAAGCCGATGCCGGCCGAGGTGCTGCTCGATGCGGTGTCGCAAGTGACGGGTGCCCCGGAGAAGTTCAACGGCTGGCCGGAAGGGTTCCGCGCCATTCAAGTTTGGGACAACCGGATGCCGTCGTACTTCTTCCGTATCTTCGGCCGGCCGGTGCGCTTCAGCGTCTGCGAGTGCGAGCGCGGCACCGACCCGAGCATCACGCAGGCCCTGCACCTGATGAACTCCCCCGAGATCGCCGCGAAGATCAAAGCCAAGGCCGGCACCGCCCGCAAGCTCGGCGACACGGACAAGAAACCCGAGGCGATCATCGACGAATTATTCTTGGGGGCGCTGAGCCGCAAGCCGACCGACGCCGAGCGAGCGAAGTTGATGGAAGCCTTCGCCGACGACCGCCACGCCGCTGTCGAAGATGTGCTGTGGGCCGTGCTGAATAGTAAAGAGTTCTTGTACAACCGGTGAGAGAACCCTGTTGTGACAGTCCGAGAAGCCATTAAAATTGTTGAAACAGACGGTTGGTATTTAGATCGGCAAACCGGTAGTCATCGCCAGTTCAAACATCCGAGCAAGAGAGGTTTAGTCACCATCGCGGGAAAAATGACCATGACACTCGCTCCAAAAACTTTCAAAAGCATTCTTCGCCAAGCGGGTTTGATCACATGAAATACCTCATCATCTTGGAACCGACCGATACCGGCTACTCGGCGTATTCCCCCGACATCGACGGGTGCGTCGCCGCAGGCGATGACCGCGAAGAAACTCTCGAACTGATGCGCGAAGCGATTGGATTTCATCTTGAAGGATTGGCTTTGGATGGTGAACCCGCGCCCGTGTCGCGCAGTGAAGCGGAAATGCTGGAAGTGGCTTGATTCAAACGGGAGTGTTGTCATGATCAACCGTCGCCAAACCCTCCGCATCGGGACCGCCGGCTTACTCGGCGGCCTCACCCTGCCGCGCCTGCTTCAATTCCAAGCGCAGGCGGCGGGGGAGATCAAACCCAAGGCCAAAGCCTGCATCTTCCTGTTCCTCGAAGGTGGGCCGAGCACCATCGACATGTGGGACATGAAGCCCCAAGCCGCGGCCGAAGTGCGCGGGCCGTATAAGCAGATCGCCACCAAGGTCCCCGGTACGTTCGTCTGCGAACACCTGCCCAACTGCGCGAAGGTCGCCGACAAGTACACGATCCTGCGCAACCACAGCCACAACGACAACGGCCACACCACCGGCTATCACTACGTGTTGACCGGCGTGAAGGCCGATTTCGCCGACGGCACCAACAGCCGCAAACCGAACAACGTCCTCTATCCGTCGATCGGCTCGGTCGTGTCGCGCGAACTCGGCACCAACGGCACGCTGCCGCCGTACATCAATTTGCCGCACCCGCTGACTTCCGGTGGGCCGGGGTTCTACGGTGCCGAGTACGCCCCGTTCGTGATCGAAGGCGATCCGGTGTCGCCCGATTTCGAAGTCCGCGACCTCATGCCGGTGGAGGGGATCGACGCCAAACGCCAAGATCGCCGGCAGAAGTTGCTGAGCGGGATGGACAAACCGACCTCGGGCAAAGCCGGGACGATGGCGACCTACTACGAGAAGGCCCACGACCTCATGACTTCCCCGGCGGCGCGGAAGGCCTTCGACATCAAGAGCGAACCGGCCAAGCTGCGCGACGCCTACGGCCACACCACCCTCGGCCAATGCGCCCTACTCTGCCGTCGCCTCGTCGAAGCGGGCAGCCGGTTCGTCGGCGTCGACCACAGCGGCTGGGACACGCACTTCACCTGCTTCCCCAGCTTGGAGAAGGATCTGATCCCGAGCGTCGACAAAGCCTTCAGCGCCCTCGTGGCCGACCTCGCCGACCGCGGGATGCTCGACAGCACCCTCGTGGTGATGATGGGCGAAATGGGCCGGACACCGAAGGTGAACGCAGAAGCCGGACGCGACCACTGGTCGATGGCGCAAAGCGTGCTCTTCGCCGGCGGCGGCATCAAACCGGGCATCGTCATCGGTGCAACCACCAAGGACGCCACGGCGCCGACCGCCGACCCGGTGAGCGTCGAAGACATCCTGCGGACGATCTTCCATCAAATGGGGATCGACAGTTCGAAGACGTATAACACCCCGCTCGGCCGGCCGGTGCCCATCGTAAACGGCGGCAAGGTCATCAGGGATCTGGTCGGGTGAATCAAGAGATTTCACCGCAGAGTCACAGAGAACACAGAGAAGTCAGAAGAGGAGTATAGAAATGGTGGCTTCGCCGATTCGATTTTTCCCAATCTCTTCCTCTGCCTTTCTTCACGCTGTGTTCTCTGTGACTCTGTGGTTAATCTTCACTTCCAATCCCGCTCAAGCGCAGAAGCCGAAGCAGACCGCCAATCTCAAAGCTCCGGAACCGGGGTACGTTTTCCCCGCCGGGGGCAAGGCCGGGACGACGGTCGATGTTCACCTCGGCGGCTACGATTGGACGCCCGATGTCCAACTTTTCGTGCTCGATCCGCGCGTGAAGTTGCAGCTCGCGGGAGAACAGGGGCCGGTGCTCGTTCCGCCGCCGCCCTACTGGTTCGGGGCCAAGGCTTACATCAATGCGGCGCTACTTCCACGCGAACGCGCGGCGAAGTTCACCCTCCCCGCCGAAACGCCCGCCGGTCCGGTGCGTTGGACTGTGGCGAGCGCCAGCGGAGCGGGGCAGAAAACCGGCATATTCTGGGTCGGCACCGACACCGAGGTGACCGAAGAGAAGGCGACCAAGATCCCGCAGAAACTCCCGGCGCTGCCCGTGACTGTGAACGGAAAGCTGTCGAAGGTCGAAGAGGTTGATCGTTACCGGTTCACGGTGGCCAAGGACGGCCCGGTGACGTGCGCAGTCTTCGCCCGCCGGCTCGGGGTGAACATCAACGCCGCAATCAGCATCCGCGATCCGCGCGGGCAGGTCGTCGCAGATTTCGTCGATACCGACGGGCACGATCTCGCGATCACCTTCGCGGCCACGGCCAACATCGAATACACCGTCAGCGTCCACGACCTCGATTTCCGCGGCGACTTCTCATTCGTCTACCGATTGTCGCTGACGGCCGGGCCGCGCGTCGTCGGCACGATCCCCGCCGTCGGCAAACGCGGTGAAACACGGGACGTCGAATTCATCGGCTACGGCTTGGCCACTGGCCAAGCGAAGCTGGAATCGGTGACGAAGAAGGTCGCATTCCCCGCCGACGCCACCAAGCACACGTTCGCCTTCAGGGTCGAAACCCCGTTCGGCGCGTGTCCCGCATTTGACATCCCGCTCGGTGACAACGCGGAGTCAGTGGCGA
>JBBRUN010000523.1:0-4023 GCA_038247765.1 Gemmatales bacterium
ATCGTATTCGGGGATCCTGCTTGGACCGACTACGACCTGACCTTCGAGACGCGGACAGATGTCAAACCGGGCTACGGGGACGGGGTGCAGGGTGGCTGCAACTGGTTCCGCGTCCAAGACATGTCCAACTATCACGTCTTCACACCAGGGGCGTGGGGCTGCACCTTGAACGAAGTCGTTTGCATCGAGAACGGGAAGTGGATCCGCGACGTGAAGCCGCTCGGCGATAAGTACGAGCCTGGTCGCTGGTACAAAGTGGCGATCCGAGTGCGGGGGGACAAGATCCGATGCTCCCTCGACGGTAAGGATTTATTCGTCTACACCGACGCACGCTGCCCGAACGGGCAGATCGGGTTCGCGGCATACAATGGTTTGGTACGGTGGCGGAACATCCAGGTGGTCAACCCGAAGGGTGTGGTACTGTGGGACGGCCTACCCGACGTGCCCGCTGCGACACCCGACCCCAAGCCAGCGGCGAAGGCCGGCGAGTTTGTGCCGCTCTTCAACGGCAAGGACCTGACCGGGTGGAAGGTGGACGGTGGGAACGCGAACCAGTGGTCCGTGAAGGACGGCGTGATCCGCGCGACCTCCGACAGCTTGCCCAACCGCTCCTACCTGCTGTCGGACGCCTCCTACTCCGACTTCATCCTCCGCTTCGACTTCCAATTCCCCGGCGTGTGGACGCAAGGAGGTGTGGCCCTAAGGGCCGAACCGGGTGAGAATATGCCCTTAAGACCGAACCAGTTTGTGTTCGACCACCCGATCATTAAACTGACGATGACGAACCCCGGATGGGCCGCGTACGACTCGACCGGGTCCGCGCATTGGCTGCACATCCCCACGCCGTTCACACCGCCAAAGAACAAGCCGACTATCGTGGTGGGCAAATGGCACACAGCAGAAGTCACCGTCCGCGGCGAGACGTGCAACACTAGCATCGATGGCAAGCCGGTCTTCGACATCTCCCTCGACCGCAACGCGGCCAGTCCGAAAGACTTCATTCCGGGCTTGAAACGCGCGAAGGGGAGAGTCGGCTTCCTTATTAACTACGGCGAGTTGCTGTACCGCAACGTCGAGATCAAGGCGATCGAGGCGGGCGCGGTCGAGCCGCCGAAGCCGCCCGCGGACTCCGGCGGTTTCGTTCCGCTCTTCAACGGCAAGGACCTGACCGGGTGGACAAGCACAGCCGGCACGAACACCAAGTGGCAAATGACCGACGGGATGCTGACCTGTACAGGTCCGACCGACTATCTCTTCACCGACCGGACCGACTACGAGGATTTTCATCTGCGTTTCGAGGCTAAGGTCAACACCTCGGGCAACTCGGGCATCTACTTCCGGTCCCAAAAGCCTGCCGTCGCGAGCACGACTTCCGACGGGCACTACGAAGCCCAAATCTCGAATCGCGCCGACCAGCCGAAAACCGGGAGCCTCTTCGGGCTTGTGAAAGTGGATGATGTGCTAGTCCCACCGGACACCTGGTTCACTTATGAGGTGATCGCCGAAGGCAACCAAATTCGACTACTGGTGAACGGGAAGCAAACGGCTGAGTACACCGATACCAAGCCTGATCGGCTCCGGAAGGGACACGTAGCGCTCCAATGCTGGAAGCACCGGAACGACGAGACGGTGGTGGCCTATCGGAATGTCGAGATCAAAGAACTAGCGGCGGCGGCGGTCGAGCCACCGAAGCCGCCAGCGAAGGCCGACCCGTTCCAAGAGAAACCGCAGCCGGATGACGACGGGTTCGCCGTCGGCACCCAGATCTCTGGCACGACTGTTTTGAGTTGGGGTCCGCCGGAAAAGAGGGAGTCCAGGAATGGGCGTCTGAGCTTTACGGTCACGAAGCGGTCTGGCAACAAGTTTTCCCTAGAGGGCGGCAATGGCTGGCAAGCCGAGGGGAAGACAGAGAACGGAACTGTTTCTTACACGATTACCGTCTCAATGATCCAAGCTGATGTTGGGAAAAGTACATTCTTAGGTATTTTCGACAAGGATAAGGGTACTCTGGTAGGTATATACCTCACGACGAACGACCCGACTTATTCCAGGCAGGTGCAATGCGAGGTCGTGAAGCCTAGGCCGATGGCAATGGCCGACCCGTTCCAGGAAAAGTCGGTGTGGGCGAGTGCCGCGTTGGAGGTAGAACATGTCCTCACCGTGACCGAGCGGAAAGGCGACACTTTCAAAGCGCGGTTCGTGGGCAAGGACTATTGGGACCGCGCGGTGAGTGGAACCATCATGGACGGGAAGGTCGTGTGGTTGGCCAAAGACCTGGTCGCGGTGAAGGGCAATCAGGGCTTGGATAACTACGGCACGCTCGTCACGGATGAGAAGGGCGAACGAATCGACTTCGTTTACAAGTCTGGCAACGACGTGAAAGGGATGTTCACGCTACGTTTGCAAGCGAAAAAGTGACCCACCCTTCACGCAAACGGCTTCAACTCCTTGCGGAAGGCCAGCACATCCGGGTACCGTTCCGCGGGGTCTCGGTGGAGCGCCTTGTGGATCACCTCGGCGAGCCCGATGGGGATATCCGGTCGGCGTTTCCGGATCGAAATAGGCTCTGCCGTGAGGATTTGCGAAATTTGCGCCCCCAAATCGCGTGGCAAATCGTGGATGTAGCAGTCGGTGAGCATCCTGTAGAGCGTCGCGGCGGCGGAGTACTGGTCGGCAGCCGGCAGGACTAGCCGGTAGTGGGTCACTTGCTCCGGGGCCATGTAGGCCGGGGTGCCGCCGATGTCCCCTTGTAGCGTCAACCCGCTGATCTTCGAGGTCTCGTAAACTCGGGCGATTCCGAAGTCGGCCAGCTTGGCGATCCGCTTGTCCCCGCTGCGGCCGAGGAGGATGTTGCCCGGCTTGACGTCTCGGTGGACGAATCCCTGCGCATGGGCTTGGGCGAGGCCCCCCAAAAATTGGCAGGCGATGCGGATCGCCGTCGGCACGTCGAGCGGGCCTTTTTCCCTCAACCACACGCCGAGGTCGGGTCCGTCGACCAGTTCCATGGCCAAGAAAATAACGTCGGCCGCTTCGCCGACTTCCCGGAATTCGACGATGTTCGGGTGCCGGAGTTGATCGAGGATCCGACATTCGCGCAGAAATCGCTCGATCTGCTTGCGGCCCGCCGCGCCCGATGGCACGATGCTCTTCAGCGCCACAGGGGATCCGTCGCGTTCGGAGGTCGCCCGGTAGACGACGCCCATCCCGCCGCGGCCCAGTTCTCCCATGATCCGGTACCCGGGAAAGGTTGTGGGGAACAGCAGGTAGTCGACCGTATTGTCACTCACGATGGCTGGCGGGGATAGTTCGGCGGTCTCCGCGTCGCCCACTTCGGAGGCGAGGAACGCGACCTTGAAGACGGTCGTGCCGACGCCGATCTCGTCCCCGTCCCGGACGTCCGTCGACGTGACGCGGACGCCGTTCAACAGCGTCCCGTTCCGGCTCTCGAGGTCGATCAACCGGCAGCGCGGCGGGTTGAACTCCAACAGGAAATGCCGGCGGGAAAAGTAGGCGACCTCGTCGGAGATCCGAAAGTGGGAATCGGGCGTGCGGCCGACGAGAAAGGTATCGTGTCCTTCGAAGATGAACTCGCGGCCCAGATCGGGGCCGGAGATGATGGTCAACCTGATTTTCACGGACGGCTCTCTCTCCGGTTCGCAGTTCAGCAAGGCTATGCTACGGCGATTCCTTACGATGCGACCGGAAGCGGAACGACGAGTTCCAGCTCAACTTGTTCCTCGGACGCCTCAGCAATCCACCGCTCTAGCCGAAGTGCAGGAGTCCTTCCGGAAGTACCAGCCCTTCGTGTTGACCGCCTTGGGCAAAACACTATCAGACCTTCCCAGTAGCCGGAGCCGAACCGTACAAAAACGACTTGAAGAAGTTAGAGGCTATCCGAAAAGTTTTCCCTTGAAAGTCGAAGATATCGGTCGGGGCGTGGTGGCCGAGGTCACGATTTCCGTGGGGTTTCGTGAATCCAGTACTCGCGATTGACACGAACCGCTGATTTCCATGGGAAAGTTG
>JBBRUN010000524.1:0-4019 GCA_038247765.1 Gemmatales bacterium
ATCGGGCTAACAGTTGATTTGATCGGGTAGACTCGGCCCAGCTTCGGGGTGTCGTCGCCCGAGCAAATCTCCGAAGGGATCCATCGCACGCGAAAATGCATTTCAGCTATTTGAGGTGCGTCCAGGAAGGGCGCAACCAGAATCTCTGCTAGTAAAAGCCGGCGCGACGGCGGGCAGACCCCAGAGAATTTGGTTGCGCCCTCGAGTTATCAACCGTCCGATTACCCGGATTTTCTCCGCGGCAAATGTCCTACAATGCCTATCGGAAATCGTCGGACGACGCGACCCGCAACCCCTTTAGAGGCATCGCCCATGCCGCGGCCCGTCATCGGAGTGGCCATGCAAACCCTGCCGGGCAAACCGGGGGGCGACCTCCCGAATTGTTGGATCATGGGGCAGCGCTACGTCGAATCGCTGTGCAACGTCGGTGCGACGCCGTGGCTGATTCCCCTCCTGCCGGGCGACCCGGACACGATGAACGCCATCTTCGACCGGCTCGACGGGGTATTTTTGACGGGCGGCGTCGATGTCGATCCGAGCCGCTACGGCGAAGTGAAACACCCCAAGTGCGGCATCACCGACCCGGATCGCGATGCCATCGAAATCTTGCTGCTCGAGCACGCCATGCGCACCGGCAAGCCGCTCTTGGCCGTCTGCCGGGGAATTCAGATTTTGAACGTCGCCTGCGGCGGGACGCTGTATCAAGACGTGAGTTCGCAAGTGCCGGCGGCGATGAAACACGACTTCTTCCCGACGCCGGAGCGCCCGAGCCGAACCTATTTGGCCCACGAAATCGCGGTGAAGTCCGGCACCCGGCTCGGTTCAATCCTCGGCGAATCGATCGCGTTGGTGAACAGCATGCACCACCAAGCGATCAAGGATCTCGCCCCGAATCTGCTGCCGAACGCCTACGCCCCGGACGGGATCATCGAAGGCGTCGAAAGCGCGACGAGCCAGTTCGTCATGGCCGTGCAGTGGCACCCCGAGGAACTCTCCGAGACGCAACCGGGCATGAAGCGATTGTTTATCAGCTTCATTGAGGCTTGTGCGGCGTGAGGATCTTTCACAGAGGGCGACGGGACAGACCACTTTCCGAGCTGATTGCTGAGCACTGTCAGATTTTTAACCTTCGAGTCGGAAATAGTGCCCAGGATTCAGTTATCAGTAATCAGCCAAACACGTCCACTCCCCTAGCCCAGCCGTATGCCCATCCGCATAATATCGGTACCTCTCAAGGCGTCCCTGAGTCCCCGCCGGCTTTCGATCCATGCACCGTCAGTATCACCGTTGGTTCAGCCCGTCGCTCGAGCGCGACATGGAACTGCTCGAATTCGGCCACGGCGGCGCCCGCGTCATCGCCTTCCCGACCTCCGGTGGCACGTTCCACCAGTGGGAAGACCGCGGGATGATCGACGCCCTGCGCGAACCGCTGGAACGGGGCTGGTTCCACCTGACCTGCGTCTCGGCCGTCGATCGCGAGAGCTGGTACGCCCGCTGGAAACACCCGGGCGGCCGGGCGTGGCGACAGGATCAATACGATCGCTACCTCAGCCGAGAATTGGTACCGTTCACGCAATCGCGGAACCCGAACCCGTACCTCATCGCCACCGGGGCGAGCTTCGGCGGCTACCACGCCCTGAGTTTCGGCCTGCGGCACCCGCACCAAGTGAATCGGATCTTGGCGATGAGTTCGCTGGTCGACATCCGCCGCTTCACCGATGGCTTCCACAACGAGACGGTCTACTTCCACAACCCGCTCGATTTCATCCCCAATGAAAACGACCACCACCGGCTCGATGCGCTCCGCCGGCAGAACATCATCTTGGCCGTGGGCAACGGCGATCGTCTCGTCGAGCAGAACCGCGAACTCTCCGGGCACCTGTGGGCCAAGGGTATCGGCAACGCCCTGCGGGAATGGGACGGCTTCGCCCACGACTGGCCCGTGTGGCACCGGATGATTCAGATGTATTTGGGCGGAGAATGAGTTGTTCGTCATTCGTTACTCGTCATTCGAGAAAACGAATCCACGCGATTCTTGACGAATAACGAATGACAAAGGACTCCACTATGAAAAAGGTCGGCCTCCTCTGCGGTCGCGAATGGTCGTTCCCGCCGCGCTTCCTGGACGAAGTGAACGGCCGGAGTGCGGGCGTCCACGCCGAGTTCATCAAACTCGGCGGCACCAACATGGACGAGCCAAACCCGTACGCCGTCATCGTCGATCGGATTTCCCACGAGGTCCCCTATTATCGTAGCTACCTCAAGCATGCGGTTCTCGAGGGGGTTCACGTCGTTAACAACCCGTTCATGTGGACGGCCGACGACAAATTCTTCGGGGCGTCGTTGTGCACGAAACTCGGCCTCGCCCACCCGAAGACGATGGCCCTGCCAAATAAGGCCTATGTGCCGGGAATCGTTCCGCACGAGAGTTTGCGCAACCTGATGATGATCGATTGGGATTACGTCGCCTCGGAAGTCGGTTTGCCGTGCATCTTAAAGGACGCCCACGGCGGTGGCTGGCGCGGCGTCTACGTGTGCAAGACCAAAGAGGAATTGATCCGAGCTTACGATGAATCCGGATTGATGACGATGATCGCCCAAGAGTTCATCCACTGGGAGCAGTACGTCCGCTGTATGTGCCTGGGGCAGAGCGAGGTGCTCGTGATGCCGTACGACACCCACAACCGCAAATACATCCCCGACCCCGGCTACCTCAGCCCGGCGCTCCACGAGCGCATCGTGGCCGATTGCCTGACGCTCGTGAAGGCGCTCGGGTACGATATGAACACCGTGGAATGGGCCGTGAAAGATGGGGTGCCCTACGCCATCGACTTCATGAATCCGGCCCCGGACATGGACGTGAACAATCTGACGCCGGACTATTTTGAGTGGTGCGTCGCCAAGATGGCGGATATGGTCATCGATATGGCGCTGAATCCGAAGCCGCAGATCAAAGAGATGTTTTGGTCGAACTTGTTTTGAACCGAGAACCGGAAACGAGCGATGGCGAAACCGTTCGACGCGACGCTGAACGCGCTGATCGACATTCGCCCCCACGACTGGGCTCAGGGCTTCGCTCGCTTGGCCGGTATCCCGCCCGGCCCGAGTACCGCGCTCGACACCGATTTGGCGACGACGCTGCAAGCGGACAAGTTATTTCGCATCGACGGGCCCCAGCCCAGCCTTCTGCATCTGGAACTGGAAGCGAATCCGCGAACGGGCATCCCGCGCGAGTTGATGCGGTACAATACATTGATCGATCACCTGCACGATCTGCCGGTCAAAACCGTGCTGATTTTGTTGCGTCCGAAAGCGCAGGCGAGCGACCAGACGGGCGTCTACCGCCGTTGCGACGCGAATGGGGAGTTGATCGCGGAGTTCCATTACCGCGTGGAGAAGATCTGGCTGCGGCCGTACGATTTCTGGTTGAGCGGCGAAGCCGGTTTAAGGCCGCTGTCGATTCTGACCGACGAAGCGAAACGCGATTTGCCTTCGGGGGTCGATGGGATGATGGAATCGGTGCGCGGTGAAGAATTCGACGCGGAACGGAGAGCTTTGATCGCCTCGGCTTATGTGTTAGCCGGGTTGCGATACGACCGCGAAACTATTAACAAGGCTTTCGGGAGATACAGCATGCTACTCGAAGATTCCACGACTTACCAAGCCATCATCGAAAAAGGCTTGAGCCAAGGCTTGAGCAAAGGTCGGACCGAGGGTCGGACCGAGGGTCGGACCGAAGGTCGGACCGAAGGTCGGACCGAGGGTCTGCGTTCGACGATCCTCCGCCAGGGCACCAAACGATTCGGCCGGCCATCCGAAGACGTGACCGCGAAGCTACTGGCGATCTTCGACGTCGCTGCATTGGAGCGACTGACCGAACGGATTCTCGATGCCACCGACTGGAACTCGTTGTTCGCCGCCGACTCTCCAATGGCGGAGTAGTTGCCGGATCGAAGTCCTGATGCAGTATCAATGACCCGTACGGCCGAGGGAAGCCGACCTTGGAAACCGACACTTCC
>JBBRUN010000525.1:0-4005 GCA_038247765.1 Gemmatales bacterium
CCAAAATCGAGTTCGCCGCACCCATCGCGATGGCGGCATCTTGGTGCGTCAGATGCCGTTTCAGAGTCAACACGGCATGCAGCACCGCGTCGCTCCAAAGTTCGCCGCGTTCGCGCGACGACTTCGGTAGTAGCGGCAGTTCGGCCTCGACCCGGTGCGAGTCGAAACCGATCCGGTTGATGGGGAGTGTGGCGACCATGGTGAAACTCCGTGACGTTAACCTGCGTACACGCATACTGTACCAGAGTATATAAGCTCCCATTCCGGGAAGTCAAAAAGAATCTCGGAATTCGCGCCGGCGAATCCCATGATCACAACCGATCCAGCGGGCTCACCACGCCGCCCGGCCCCCGCGCCAGTACGTGCGTGTATGCGGCGTCGCCGGCTTATTCACGCCCGCGAGCTTGGCCGCCCCCTTCACCGCCCGTTGGATCGTCGTCTCCGCCATGTGATGGCGCCTTCGAATCTCGCTCCGCAGGTCGATGCTCAGCCCCGCCGCGGGAAAGACCCACTGACATCCTTCACGCGCAGCCGCATCGCCTCCATCACCCGCAGGCCGCCGCCGTACAACAACTCGCCGATCAATTGCGGAACGCCATCGAGCGCGGTGAGAATCTGTTTCACCTCGTCGCGGGTCAGGACGACCGGCAGCCGATCCGGCCGTTTCGCCCGTTCGATGATCCCGAACGAGCCGAGTTCGCGTTCGAGCACCTGCGCATACAAAATGACGATTGCATTGAGCGCCTGATTCTGTGTGCTCGCGGCGACCCGGCCATCCACGGCCAAATGCGTGAGGAAATCGCGGATCTCCGCTTCGCCCATCTCGGCCGGATGGCGTTTGTTGTGGAACAAAATGAACCGCCGGCACCAATCGGCATAAGCTTCTTCGGTATGGATCGAATAATGCCGCCGGCGAAGTGTCTCCCGCAAGCGATCCAGTAACTTGGGCGGCTTCGCCGGCGAGCCGGCCCCGTTAACGGTCGGAACCTTCGGCCCAGGCGAGCCGACCGTATCCACGGTCGGGTTGTTCCGCGTGCCGAACCCAGAAGCGTTCGGTGTGGCAGTTGACCCATTTGAGTACTTCGGCCCGCTCGATTCGACCGACCCCTGTTGCCGCTGCATATTGAAATCCTGATAACCGGCGAACTAGCCGGATAGCCAGTATTGAAACCGAGCGAAGTTTTGAAATCAAGTCAATTCGCGCTTGACTCCCGACAATATCCGGCGAATATGGCAGGGGAAATATCCGGCGAATCCGCCGGACAATCTATGTTCGGCGGCAGACTCGTTCCGGTTTTCGGAGGCAACAGCGATGTCGCTAATTGGGCAGGGCGAAACCATCGACGACATAAACGAGGTCAAGCTCCTTGGCTACTTTGAGACGATCAAAGGTACTTTCATAACGAAGTGGGTACTCCTTCTCCATTTCTTGGATGACCAAGCACACTTGGCACCGGTTCGCTTCCAGCAAGCCGTAATTGCCAATCTACAAGGCCAGTTCCCCTTTGATCTTGCCTACACCGCTCTGTATAACAGCAACCAAGAATTGGTGGAGAACTATAAGGAAGACATCGTGACCTCCGCAATCATCGGCGTGTGGAGCGTCTTCGAGCAATTGACCAAGAACTTGCCTAACCCAAACTACGCGCACAACCCGGACGACGCCAGCGTCAATTATCAGCGGAATGATTTCGGATTTACTGTGGCGGAAAAGCGAAGCCTTGATGTCATCTATTACGTGCGCAACGCTATCGTGCACTATAACGGAGCGTATTACGCTTACCGCGACATTGATAGACATTATGCAGGGATGCATTTCCTTTCTGTCGGCCACCATGGCGAAAAGATCGAGATCAGCCCTACGCTCACATGGCAAATGATCAGTGATGTTGAGGCGTTTACGATCAAGGCTTGGAGTAACTACAAGGTGCTGCATCCGTAATGGTTGCCGCCCCCAGGAACTTCGCCTCTGGGTGACTCCAAATTGCAGTAGCTATTTGAGCTTTTCGCGCATCAAACTTCGCTCGGCGCGGACCTTCCACGCAAGCCGTCATCGAGTTTGATGTAGCAAAAGAGCCGAACAAAACGCTGCACCTGACCGCTGTAAAGTACGTGGTTTCTATTTCCCATAAGCTCTCTGCGCGGCAGGTGAGCTTGGTCGTTCGGCGGCAGAAGGGAGTCGCGGACGGGAGTGCCGACCGACTCCGTGGTCACTGACCGCGCAGACGCCCAAGGTGTGTACGACCCGATTTTCCCAGCCAGAAATTCGCCGGCATCGCCGCAAAGGGCATTGACCCACACGACGAGGTTCGCCCGCCGGCGTTTGTAGGAAGAAACGGCCCGAATGGGGGCGGGCGGGTTCCGGCGAACGGCGGCGTGACCGATCCGGGCTGCTGCCGTTCAGGCGGATTTCGGCTTCGGACCGCGGGTCCAACCGGCACCCCAGCCGAGGATAACGACCTCGGCGAAGACGCGGGTGAGCCGCAGGGCGACGGCGAACGCCAAGAGGTACGGCGAGTTCCTGTCCAGCCAAGTCATCCACCCTACCTGTTGCTTGGCCGCGACCGCCCGTTCCAGATTTGCCCTGTCGCCATGGAATGTCCTGAACTGCCTGGTCAACAGCTCCTTGTGATCGGAATTTTTGATTTGCTCCGTCAAGAAGACGGCTAAGAGATCGTTATCGAATAATGACGGATCAGTGCCCCTTGCTTGCAGAATGACGTGCAGGTTTCGCAACTTTCCGGTGTCGTGAAGCAAGTTGCCCACTTTTTCTGACGGCTTCGTGTTCGGATTCTCCGCCAGGGTCTCAACCGCATGATGAAGGCTTTCCATGCTCGTCCCGGCCGTCAGCGCTATTGTCACGTTGAGGTCATTCTGAAACTTCGCCAGCTTCTCGTCGATGTCACGCTGCAACTCCTGTTGGTGGAGCTTCTCGGCGACGCCGAGCAGGCCGGCGAGGGCCACTCCCAGCCAGACCAAGTCGGTGGCTTTCCAGAAGCGGTCGTTCAGCCTGCGGCCCACCACCAGAACGACCGCGACTAGCCCGAGGAGGCACGCCCCGAAAACTTGTCCAGCTAGAATGACTTCGGTCATGGGTTTCTCGCTTCGGTTGGGTACACCCTTTACCTAGCCATTCGCTTCGGCAACAGTGGCATTTATGTGGGATCGGCGAAGTTGGCTCTATCATACCTTTCGATACGAAAGTGAAGGCGGTCGCGGCCAGGCGGAAAGCAAGCAGTGACCAGTAGCAGGACTGGTTAGCGTTTAGCTAGCGCAGACGCCGCCCCAGGAACGTTAGGCTTGCCTAAGTGATTGCGCCCGTGTCATTTGCGACATAAACCCTCCCTCGGCGCGCACCGTCTCCCCGAACCGTCCTGACGGGTTGTTCAGGCAGTCATGTGGGGTGGAGTTGTCAAAGATCGGACCTGGACAGCATGGCTTGTCACTCAGGCCAGTTGCGGCTCGGCTTCGGCAGGCGTTTCCACCTTTCGCAATTCGTAGCCCAATTCTTTCGCTCGCCGATGCAAGCTCTTCTCCATCCGTTTTTGATGATCGACCACGAACTCCTCTTCGCTCCGTTTCTGATACGCCACCCCGTACCGCAGCACCGTGTAGAAGATCCGCGCCAGCTTGTGCGCCGTCGCCGTGATCGCCTTCGGCGAACCCATCCGACTCCGCTGCCGACGCAGGTAGGCGCCCAAGTAACTCTTGCTCCGGATCAGGCTCCACGCCGCCAACCGCAGCGCGAGGGCTGCGCGATTCTTGCCCAGCCGCGTCCGGCTCGACTGCACCTTCCCGCCCGTCTTCTTGAACTGCGGACAGAGGCCCAGCCAGCTCGAAAAGTGCTTCACCGTAGGCCACTTCGTGAAGTCCGTCCCCAACTCGCTGATCAACGTCAGCGCGTGGATTTCGTCGATCCCCTCGATGGCGGTGAGGTCCACGCCCGTCACCAGGTACAACGCCGCCCGCACGTCGAAGCCGGGGTCGTGCGGCTTCCTCCCCCGC
>JBBRUN010000526.1:0-3972 GCA_038247765.1 Gemmatales bacterium
GATGCGGTCGGTGTGGGCCGCCAGCAGGGCGCGTTCTTGGCCGGTCGCGGGGTCCCAGACGATGGCCGTGTGATCCTGCCCGCCGCTGATCAGCGATTGGCCGTCCCGCGTGAAATGCAGCACCTTCACCGTGTCGGTGTGGCCGGTCATCTCGGTCCGCATATCCAATTCGAGGCCTTTCTCGTTGCTTTTTACCGTCCAAACTTTTACTCGGCCCGCGTCGCCGCCGGTGGCGAGATGGCGCCCGCCGGCGTCGAAGGCCAAGCTGTAGATGCCGGCGTTGTGCGCTTCGGACTCCGTCGTGGTCTCTTTCGAAACGAGATCGACGACGGTGATGCCGCGGTCGATGGCGACGGCCAACCGGCGCGGGCCGGCCGAGGGGTCGCCCGATGCCGAGAGCGCGAGGGCGCGGATCCCGGCGCCGGCGACCACCGGTTCCTCCCGGATTTTTAGGCCCGTGCGGACATCCCAGAGGTACACGCCGGCCGAGGTCGCCGCAGCCAGCGTGACGCCGTCGGAGCCGAGCGCGAGGGCCAAGCAGGCTTGACCTTTCATCAAGGCTTTCGCCGACAACTCCCCTTTCGGTGGGTCTTTCGTGTCCCAGACGAGCAATCCGTCGTCGCCGGCCGCGACCACATAGCGACCGTCGGGGGCGATGGCCACATCCCGCAGTTCCCCGCGCGACCCGGCGGCATTCCCCGCCAGCGCGAGCGACGGCGCCGCCCCCGTGCGCTTCGGATCCAACGTCCAGAGGCGCACGGAACCGGCTTTCTCCCCCGTCACCAACGTCCGCCCATCGGCGCTGATCGCGGCGCTGCTCACGGTCATCGGCGCTTCCGAAGGCAGCGTGCCGGGTTCGCACTTCGACATGCCCGTCCGCCAAATTCGGGCCGTTTTGTCGTTCCCCACCGAGACGAGCGTCCGCGCGTCGGCCGCGAAAACGACGCCGCGGATGGCGTCGGTATGGCCCTGCAACCGCGACCGTTCTTCGCCCGACTCGACATCCCAGAGACGCACGGTTTGGTCGAAGCCGGCGCTCGCGATGGTCTTCCCGTCCGGGGCGAAGGCGACGGCGTAAATCGCCCGGGTGTGGCCGGTGAGTTTCAATCGTTCTTTCGGCACACGCCCCGCGACATCCCAGAGCCAGACGTACGGGTCGGCGGAGTTGTTCACCGTGGCCAGCGTCTTCCCGTCGGGCGAATAGGCCAACGAATAGACGCTATCGCTGTGCAACTTCAGCAAGCTCGGCCGGGCGAGGGTGAACAGCGGCGTGAGCTGCACGCTGGCGTCTTCGCTGCCGCTGGCGAGGAGTTGGCTGTCGGGCGAAAAGGCCAGCGCGACCACCGGCCGCAGGTGATCGCGGATGATGCGTCCCGGCTTGAGGGGATCCGCCGCGTTCGGCTTCGCTTCGGCCGATCGGGCGGACGCTGCGACCGTCGATACGAAGGCGGCCATCGGCAGCGATAGGGCGCGACCGGCGAGATCCCACGTCCGCACGAAGCCGTCGGCGCTGGCACCGCCCGTGTCGGAACCGCCCGCCGCGAGGGTGCGGCCGTTCGAAGCGAACGCCACGCAGCGGGCGCGATCCCGGAACGCCTTCACGGTGACCGACGGACGGAGCGAAGCGTGCGCGAGCCCGGGCAAATGGGAAATCCACTCCGTCGGGACGTTCGGCAAGTTCCGGTTGGTTTGGCGGACGAGATCGAGGAGCAACGGCGAAAGATCCCAGAGGCGGACGGTGCCGTCGTCCCCGGCGGTCGCGACGGTGTCGCCGGCGGCGTTGAAGGCGACCCCGTTGACGCGGCCGGCGTGCCCTTCGAGAACCGCGAACGTGATGCGCGAACGCGGGCTCCAGAGCCGAACCGAACCGGATTGATCCGCGCTGGCGACCATGCCGCCGTCGGGCGAGGCGGCCACCGCGACGATCGGCGCAGAGTGCGCGTGGTAGCTCCAGTCTTCGCGTTGGCAGAGCCGGCGCAGGTAGCGCCACGCGAAGTCGCGCAGATCCTTCGGGCAACGCTCTTCGTTGTCGAGCAGTTCGAGCGCCATCTTCGGATCGCGTTCGCAGACCGCCGCGGCCTTCGACAGTTGCAAAGAATACAGCGACCGGAGATTGAACTCTTCGTTCGCTTTCAGTTGATCCGTACGCAGCGTGCTGAGGTGGAGGGCATCCGCCAGATTCGCCGCGAGGTCGTTGATATCGCTGGCGTAGCGGTCGGCGCGGGCGGTCTCGGCCTCGGCTTTCGCTTGGGCTTCTCGCGCCAGCGTCGCTTCCTGCTCCTTTTGCGCCACCGCCTCGCGGACATCGGCGTACGCCGTGGCCAAGACGCTGACGACCGCAATCACGCCGAGGATCGCCATCAGGGTGAAGACGCTGATCGCCGGGTGGCGCTTGGCCCACTTGGCCCCGCGCACCACCGACGATTGCGGGCGGGCGTGGATGGCCTCGTGCCGTTGGAACCTTCCGAGATCGTCGGCGAGGGCCTCGGCGCTGGCGTAGCGCTGCTGCGGATCCTTCTCCAAGCACTTCAAACAGATGGTTTCGAGATCGCGCGGCAGCTTCGGCCGCAATCGGCTCGGCGCGACGGGGTCGTCGTGGATCACCTGCAACACCGTATCGAGGGGCGTATCCCCTTTGAACGGCGGCCGGCCCGTGAGCATCTCGTAGAGGATCGCGCCGAGGGAATAGACATCCGCCAGCGGCGTGATCTTCGAGGCTCGCCCGCTGGCCTGCTCCGGTGCGATGTAACTCGGGGTGCCCATGACGGCGCCGGTCTTCGTCGCCCCGCTGCCCAAGGTTTCATCGAGCCGCTTGGCGAGGCCGAAGTCGGTGACTTTCGGGGTCGCTTCGATGGCCCGCGTCCCCGATTTCGGCGAGGCGCCGGTCGGCGTCACTTTCGCGGAACTGCCGGAAGCTTTCTCCCCGATGCCCGTCAATAGCACGTTGGCCGGTTTCAAATCGCGGTGGACGACGCCGAGGGCGTGGGCGTGGTGCATCGAGCGCGATAGGTGCTCGACGAGCCGGGCGCAATCGCGCGCCGGCATGAGGTCGCTCAGCCCGGCGAGTTTTTGGGCGAGGCTACCGCCTTCGACATACTCGAGCGCCAAATACGGCTGCCCGGCTTGCTCGCCGATCTCGTAAATCTGCACGATGCCGGGGTGCTGGAGCGCCGCCACGGCCGAGGCTTCTTTGCGGAAGCGCTCGCGGTCCACGTCGCTGGCGTGAATCCCCGCGAGGATCATCTTGAGGGCGACGACTCGGTTCAGGCTCGTCTGGCGGGCTTTGTAGACGACGCCCATCCCGCCCCGGCCGAGCTCGCTCAGGATTTCGAAGCCCGGCACGACGGGCATCACGACGACGCGATTTTTCGGGCCGATCGTCACGCGGAGCGGGGGTGTTGCTGGCGACGCCGACCCGACGGGGTCGAGGTGGAAAGCGGTCGGCTCGGGGATATTGGCGGGATCGAACTCGCGTGTGACGCCATCGTCGCCGGGCGATCCCGGGATGAGTTGACCGCAACCGGCGCAGACGACGGCCGCATCGGGGTGGAGGGTGGCCTCCCCGGCGACGTAGCCGCACACGCACCGGAACGAACCGACCATCGCCACCCCCGCTTCGGATCGACGGGGCTATTATCCGCATCGCGGCGAAAGGAACAAGGCTGGAGCAATCAATACCGCGTGACGCTGGCGTGCAGATTCAACAGCATCCGCGTCACGCTCGTCCACGCGGCGAGTTCGTTCGGGTTCACCCCCGCGTCTTCCTTCGTTCCCGACGGCGGAAGAACTTCAGCATCGTGTCGATGTGGCCGCCTTCGGTGCCGACCTCCAACCAGTCGGCTTGCGAGGAGCGCGCCAACTTGATGAACGCCTCGCGGCGTTGCAGTTGTCTCGCCGCGAAGCCGATGCGGAATGCCCGGCTCGACGTGTCGATCAGGTACGGCTCGTTTGTCTCGGCATCTTCCAACTGGA
>JBBRUN010000527.1:0-3959 GCA_038247765.1 Gemmatales bacterium
CGATGGCCCGGTCGCGGTGCGAAACTCCGTAATCGACCGAGCGGGCCGAGAGCACCGGCCGGCCGCCGGACGCGCGTTTCGAAGGATGGAGACGGCGTTCGATTCGGGACTTGCCAGCGCGGAACCAAGAGCGGAAAATAGCATTCACTCGAAATCCTCTTCGGCGTTCGGATCTGCGGGGTGCGTCTACATCCATAGACTCCTGGAAACCGTCGAGGATTTCGAGCTTTTTGGCATTCGCAAAAGAAAAGCGGATCGAGATCACGCTTGGATGAGGCCTAACCCTGTTCGTAGAGCGAATACATCCACAAATCGCCGTCATGGATGTGGAAGGAAAACACGGGCTTATTGAGTCGCTGCGATAAATACTCGGCGGCACTGTCCCAATCGAAGAAATCCCCCGGGTAAAGCGCCGTTGCGCCGGCCGCACCTTCTGAGATCACCAAGCAGCCATCGTCCTCAGTCGTCAGCCCCGCTTCCTCCAGCGACCCGTCGTTATCTTCGGCATAGGCGCGGAGCGCATCGACGGCGGATTCTTCCTTGCCGCCCACTACGCCTGACATGGAGAGAAAAAGCCCCATACGTGTTTGCCCTACGTCGAAAGAATCCAAGCATACTATGGGGTTTCCTCGGAGAACCCCCTCAACAACCCGAGAATGCGATGATCGTGACCCTGCACATTTTGGCAATCGACTTCGGCAAGTTCAACGCAGTTCCGGAAAACGGATCCTAGCGAGCCAGCTCGCCCAAGAATCGGCCTAAGCCCGGTATGCGGCCACCTGAGTCCAGAGAGGGTGAGGCAGCATTATGCCGATATCAGGCGATCATCGCGCTCGGCGTCTTGAACATCGAAAATCTGTGCGCCAGGCTTTGTCAGTCCAGAAAAGTTTCGGTCCATCCGGCGTTTTTGGGTCATTCCATCGGATGGTGGGGTGGCGCTGGACTGACGACCCGCCTCTCAACAGCCAAACTCCGGCGCGGTTTCGATCTCTATCCCGGCATCGGCGGGACGCCGATGCGACCCTTCTCCCGACGGCGGCGCCACTTCACCGACAGCGGTAGGAAGAACAGATAGATCCCGGAGAACCACAAACCGAGGACGATGGCGGCCGTCGGTAAGAAGACCCAAAGCTTAGCGCCGTCGTGGAACCACGAGCCATCGTGCAGCGATTCGATGAGATCCGACCGGCGATAGGCGACTTGCAGCACTTCGCCGGTCTTCAGGTCGACTTGGATTTCCCAACTCGATTTCGATTGAATCTTGGCGACGCCCCGGCCCGGCTGCACGTCGATGCGTTCGACATCGGCCCAAGTCTGCACGCCGGCTTCGGGCTTGCTCTTCGCCGCTTCCAGCATCGCGTCGAACGAAATCGTCGGCGTCTTCCCTTGCCCCTTGACCGTCTGCGGTTGAATCCACGCCGATTCTTTCTTCAACTGCAGCAGGATGCCGGTGACGATGACCAGCAAGAAGGGCACCGCCACGAGGAAGGCGCCCCAGCGGTGGCCTTTGCGCATCAGAATTCGCGGATTGAATTTCACCAGCGGTAGCTCGCTTGCAGGAAGAACAAGCTCGTATCGTATCCGGACGACTGCCCGGCGGGCGCGGTCTTCTTGATGAAATCCCCGGCGAACAAGTGGGCGTAGCCGACCACCACATCGGCGTGCTTGCCGAGGTGGAAGTTCGCGATCACGTCGAGTTCTTGGCCGGCTTCGCGCCCGGCGCGACCCGTCGCGTCGAACCGGCTGACGTTCCCCGCCGCGTTGTAAAGCGCGTCCCTTTTGTTCGCCAACTGGAAGTAGTATTACTGCAAATTCAGCGTGACCCACTTCGCCGGGTACAGGTAGAGGTGTGCGTTGACGTCTTGAATATTCTGCTGGGCGACGATGTCGGCCCAGCCCATGTAGTAGTGGCGGATTCCCAGATCGAGCTGGCGGCGACCGGGATTGCGAGCGCGCGGAGGAATCGGGTCATCGGATGCACCTAGCCACGAACGGGATTCGTACCCAGTCCCAATTCGACCGATAGAGCGGGATACCTGAATTCGTCGTCGTGTCGGAAGTGCCACGCCGCAAAACTGGCGGTACGTCTATTACAGATTGCCAAGCGAAGGGATTTTGAATCAAACGGAAAACATCCGGATCAACTCCGTCACGCTCGTCAGGCACTCAAGATCCCAGCATCGCGTCAAGATCGCGTCGGCTTTCGCCTTCCCGTACTTCGGTTCCACAGTACCCCGGAATTTCGCTTCCACTTCCGCGTCGGTCATCGGGTTTCCGGCGTGGCCGCGCGGGAACTCGACCTCCTTCGCCAACTTCGTACCGTCGGTCAGCGTCACCGTGATTCGGTTCGGGATGCCGTTGGGGTAGCGGTGATCGAGAGTGGCGTCGTGAAGCACTTTCACTTTGCCGGTAAAGGCGACGAGTGCCGGATCGGTGAAGCGGGGTTCGCCGAAGGTTGCGAGGTTCACATCGCCATCGTAAAGGGCTGCCGCGGTGCAGTACGGCAGGCTGTGGTCAGCCGTCTCGCGGGTGCGGGGTGCCCACGCTTCCGGGTACTTGCCGATGATGTTGTAGCTCGCCTCAAAGGTGTGGATGTCGATGCTCGCGACCTTCGAGACGTCGCCATTCAACTCGGCGCGGAGTTGGATTGCCGCGTCGATGGCGCTCTGGCTGTGGTACTCCGCCGGCCAGTATTTGATATAGGTCTTGTTGATCATGAAGCCGTCGGCGTTGCCCGGCTCGGCCCCGAACGGTGCCGGTGTGAACGCTTCCTTCGCCACGAGTTTGAAGAAGCCCAAGTCCCCCTCGAAGATCGGGGCGGGGCCGGTCATCCCCTCGGCGGCGAGCGTGGCCGCGAAGACGCCGTTGCGGGCGGCGTTGGCGAAGGCGCACCCCTTCCACATGCTCAGTTCGCCGGAGCGCGTCTGCCGGAGAGCCGTGTTGCAGACCCCGGCGATGCCGAGGGCGTGCGTCGTTTGTTCGACGCTCAGGTTCATCAGTTTGCACGCGGCGGCGCAGCTCGAAATGGCCCCGTAGGTAACGTGATCGACGCCGTGCTTCCGCAGGCTCGCTGCATCGCAGAACCGGCACTGGATTTCGTACGCCAGCACCGCCGCGACGATGAGGTCACGTCCGCCGGAGTTTTGGATTTCGCCGACGGAAAGCACCGCTGCGAGGTTGTCGCTCGGGTGGGCCGGTTCCAGTGACAAGTAGGTGTCATTGAAGTCGAGGTAGCGGATGAGCAAACCGTTGACGAAAGTTGCCCACTCCGGCGATGATGTACCCGAAGCGAGGATCGACGCGGACGGATTGCCGCTGACGCGGGCCGCGCACCTCTTGGCGACGGCGTACGCCTCGCTCGGCATCGCGCCGACGGCGGTGGCGAACGAATCGATGAAGCGGCGCTTCGTCTCGTGGATCGCGGAGGGGGTCAACTTGTCGAAGCTGAGGTCGGAGGCATAGCGGGCCAACCGATCGGCGAGGGTTTGGGGCATTGTTAGAAGCTCGGAAGGGTTGCGATGATGCCGCTCCCCTTTTTTACCCCTAAGGGCCGGTACAGCACAGCCCAAGGTCGCGTTTCCATCCACCCCCTATTCGATTGTCCAGCTATATCAGGGTAAACCTAGGCCCGCGTTGCGCGATGAAGCCGAGGCCCAAACCGCCTTCGCCGCCCTCGCCGCCGGGGGCCAAGTGAAGATGCCCCCTGAGCAAAACCTTCTGGTCTCCGCTGTACGGCCGAGTCGCCGACCGCTTCGGCCTCGCTTGGATGGTGGTGGTCGCGGACCGAGTCCCTGATTGCTAAACGCGAACGAGGGCAACATTGTCTCTCGCCGTCACACCTTCAGTGTCCCTTCGATGGAATCGTCCATCGTCTGACCGATTGCCGCGCCGATGAGCATTTTGATGCCGGCGATGGTGCTGCCGTGCTTGGTGTCCCAATAGTAACCATCGGTCGGGGC
>JBBRUN010000528.1:0-3950 GCA_038247765.1 Gemmatales bacterium
GGTGCGGAACTCGCCGAGGTCGGCGTCGGCCAGGCTGAGCGCGACGCCGACACTACCGCCGCTGATGCGGGCGAGCCGGGCGATCTTGGCCTCGTCGCCGATTTCATGGAGCGTCAGCACGCGTTCGAGGTCTGGGATCGTCAGCGGGTGGAAGCGCAGAATCTGCACGCGGGAGAGGATCGTCGGCAGTTGCTGTTCGGTCGAATTCGCCAACAGAATCAGCACCGAACCGGGAGGCGGCTCTTCGAGCGTCTTCAGGAAGCAGTTCGCCGATTCGTCGTTGAAACTGTCGGCGTCTTCGAGGATCGCCACCTTCCGGCTGCCGCGCGAGGGCTTCAACCCGAGTTGCATGCAGAAGCTCCGGACGACCTCGACCGGCAATTCGAGCTTATCGTCCGGCTTCGCCGCCATCGTCACATCGGGGTGGGACTTCGCCGAGACTTGTGCGCAACTCGGGCAGCGGTCGCAGGCCACGAGCGCGGCCGGGGGATGCTCGCACAGGATCGCCTTGGTAAGCTCCTCGGCGAAGAGGCGTTTGCCGATACCGTCCGGGCCGACGAGGAGATAGGCGTGCGCCAATCGGCCGCGGGCAAAGGCCGCTTGCAACTTGGCGACGTTGGCATCGTGCCCGCGGATGCGTTCCCAACCCATGCGTTATCCCGCGAGGAGGCCGCGTTGACAGAGATGCCCGAGGACAATTTCGGCGATTCTGGCTTGGACCTGTTCGATCCCCGGCGAAGCATCGACGAGGTGGAATCGCACGGGATCTCGCGCAGCTTCAAAGCGAAACCCACTCCGAACCTTTTCGAAATACTCGATCCCCCGGCTTTCGATACGGTCGGCGAGTCCGCTTCGGCGAGCTTGAGCGATGTCGACCGGCAGATCGAGTACGATGGTCAGATCGGGCAGAACACCCGACGTGGTGAATCGGCCTATCGCCCAGACTTCTTCGGCAGGCAATCCGCCGGCGTGCCCCTGATAGACCACGTTGGCCAGCAGATAGCGGTCGCTGATCACGATCTCCCCGCGATTCATCGCCGGGGCAATCACTCGATTCACCAACTCGGCCCGGCTGGCCATGAACAGCAGACACTCGGTTAGCAGGCTCATTTCGGACTGGCGGCCGTGCAGCAGAATCTCGCGGATCTTCGCGCCGAGCTCGGTGCCACCGGGATCGGCGCAGGTCGCCACGGTGAAGCCCCACGCCCGGAGAGTCTCGGCTAGCAGTCGCACCTGCGTCGATTTCCCGGTGCCGTCGATTCCATCCAAAGAGAAAAACATGGCGCGCTCAGTGCGTGTGGGGAACCATGTCGGCGGCGTGATAACTGGAGCGCACGAACGGCCCGGCTACCACCTGCCGGAAGCCTAGAGTGCGAGCGCGCGCGGCGATCTCGTCGAACTCCGCCGGCGGAACGAATCGCGCCACCGGGATGTGCTTCAGCGTCGGGGCGAGGTACTGGCCGAGGGTCAATACATCGCAGCGGATGTCGCGCAAGTCCGCGAGGACATCGAACAGTTCCTCGATGGTTTCGCCGATCCCGAGCATCAGCCCGGCCTTCGTCACCAACTCCGGCGCCCGGGTTTTCACGCGATCCAGCAGATCGAGGCTGCGGCGGTATTCGGCCCGACCGCGGACGCGACCGTACAATCGCGGCACCGTTTCGAGGTTGTGGTTGAAGACTTCCGGCTTCGCTTCGATGACCCGGTCGATGGCAGCTGTGTTGCCCATAAAGTCGGGCGTCAGCACTTCGACGACCGATCCGGTGCGTTCGCGCACCGCGAGCACGCAGCGGTAGAAGTGGTCGGCCCCGCCATCGGGGAGATCGTCCCGCGTCACGGACGTGATGACGACGTGCTTCAGTCCGAGCCGCACCGCAGCTTCGGCCAACCGGGCCGGTTCATCTTCGGCGATCGATTCCGGCGTCCCCTTCGGCACCGAACAGAAACCGCAGGGGCGGGTGCAGACGTTGCCGAGGATCATGAACGTGGCCGTGCGGCGGGACCAGCATTCGGATCGATTCGGGCAGCGGGCGCTTTCGCAGACCGTTTCGAGCTGCAGTTCTTCGATCAACCCCTTCGTGAAGTGGTTCTCGTTCCCCGACGGCAGCGGGCGACGCAGCCAATCGGGCAACCGGCGATTCGCGATCGGCGGTTTCACTTCGGCCGGTTTGTCGATGAGGGTGAGCGTTCGCATAAGCTATTGTGGACTCTGGAGTCTGACTGAAATCATTTTACCGATCCGAGCCTCGACGAACCAGAAAGCGGTGCGAATAATGGGGCGATTGATACTGCCGAGCGGGTTCGCCCTCCCGTTTGTGGCCGCGCTCATCTTGACCGCACTGAACTCGGCGAAGCCCGCCGTGATCGACGATACGGCCTACCTCCAATTCGCGAGGCATCTCTCCAATCAACCCGCCGATCCTTACGGCTGGGAACTGTATTGGTATTCGGCCCCGCAGCCCGCCATGGAAATTCTGATGCCACCAGTGCTGCCGTATTGGGTGGCGCTCGGTATCGGAGTACTCGGCGAAGACAATCTTGTTCTACTGAAGCTGTGGCTCTTCCCGTTCGCGTTGTTGCTGTACGGTTCCGCCGCATCGCTGATGCATCGCTTCGGGAGCGGGCAAGACCATCGCTCGCTGCTGTTGGTCTACGCCATCTCGCCCGCGGTACTCCCGCTTTTCTGCGTCATGCTCGATATCCCGGCATTGGCGTTGGGCGCGGCGGCACTCGCATCGTTCATCAAGGGTTGCGATGCTCGGAGGCCGATTATCTGCGCGGCCGCCGGACTCCTGGCGGGTTTGGCCATGCAGACGAAGTATTCCATGCTGGTTGTGCCGGCCATCTTGACCGCCTACGCGGTCATCGGTGGAAATGGCCGAGCCGCCGCGTTCGGGCTCCTCTTGGCCGCACTGACGGCGGGCGGCCTGTTTTGGGGTTGGGAATTGTATTTGATTCGGCACTGCGGCGAATCGCACTTCCTCCACCACTTCCAATCGAGCTCCGTGGAAGACGGGGGCTTTCTGCGAAAGTTCACATTCGCCGAACCTTTGCTTGTGCAGTTCGGGGGGTTGGCTTGCGGATTGTCGCTCGCGTGCGGCCGTGCGGCGGGCTGGCCGGTTGCGATTCGTGGGCTGGCCGGGCTGTTCGTACTCGGCTTCGCCGCGGCGATCGCGTATTGGCCTTACAGCTCGACGCTCATCGGCGGAACATTCGCACTGGCTTACTGGGGCTTCTTCGCCTTGGGAGTCAGCGCGGCGCTCACGCTCGGCTTACTTTCGGTACGGTCGATCCGCGAAAAAGGCCTCAACCCCGATACCGCATTTGTGCTCGTTTGGTTGCTCGTCGAAATTTTGGGGATGTTGGCGATGACCCCATTTCCGGCGGCGCGCCGACTGGTCGGGGTGTATCTCGCCGCGGCGGTGTTGGTGGCCAATTCGGCGGGGAACTTGCGCGTTTCGCCGGAACGATGGGCCGTCGCGATCGCGGCAGTCTTCGGGATGTTCGTTTCCGGGGTCGATATCTGGGATGCCTATCCGGAAAAGTCGCTCGCGGATCGCGCCGCCGCGATTGCGATGCCTTCCCCCGAACATACCGTTTGGTTTTCCGGGCACTGGGGATTTCAATACTACGCCGAGCGAAACGGGATGCGCCCGCTGATCACGCATCGGACGGAGCTCCGCGCCGGCGATTGGCTCGTACTGCCGGATCTACCCCGAGACGACGGCTTTTATCGCCCGAACCCGGACGATCCGAACTTGCCGAAACCGTCGATGCGTTTGTTGAAAATAGCCACGATCAGTTGGGACGATTCCCTGATGGCTCAGACGGTTCCCAACCTCTACGGGGGAGCAGTCCCGATTCTAAATCGCGATCACCCCCGATTGACATTGACCATCTACCGGGTCACGGCGGATTGGTCACCGACACGAAACTGATCGCCGGTCAAC
>JBBRUN010000529.1:0-3940 GCA_038247765.1 Gemmatales bacterium
CTTTGCCTACGCCACCGACAAGAGCGTGAAGGCCGACAACCTCCTCTACGTCGAGCACGGCAAGCCGATGATCTTCGGCAAGAACCGCAACAAAGGGATCCGGCTCAATGGCCTCAAACCGGAGGTCGTCGAGGTCGGCAAGGACTGCGGCCCGGACGACTTGCTCATCCACGACGAGAAGTCGGACGATCCGACGCTCGCGACGCTGCTGAGCCGGATGGTCGGCCCCGAGTTCCCGGAAGTCATGGGCGTCTACCGCGCCGTCCGCCGGCCGACCTACGACGAACAACAGACCAACCAAATCGCGGAAGCGGTGGCGAAGAAGGGGAAGGGCCAAATGGCCGACCTGTTCAAAGCCGAAGACATGTGGACGGTGTCGTGACGGGCGGCGTACGTCCGGCTCAGGTCCGAGTCGAAGTCGTCCATCCACTTGGCCAAGCCGAAGTCGGCGATCACCGGTTCGTGGTCGTCTTCGAGCAGGATGTTCATCGGCTTCAAATCGCGGTGGATGATGCCGCGCTCGTGCAGGGCTTGGAGGCCGCGGGCGACTTTGAGCATGAGCCGGACAGCGGCTGGGCGCTCGGCAATCAGGCGGGGTAGGTGATGCGCGAGCGGTCCGCCCGAGACGAACCTTCATCGTGAAGAAGGGAGAATTTGCGAGCCGCAACCCAATTCATAATCTTCCGAATCAGTTCGGAGCGATCGGTCGGCTCGCTCTCATTTCGTAAGCGACCTTCCACACTTCTTCGAGCTTTTCCGCCAGCGGCGCCCAGTCGTATTCGCGCAGAACGAACCGCTGGGCTTCATCGGCTCGGTCGAGGGCGGCGTCCGGGTTGCCCATCGTTTCCAGGATCGCATCGGCCATGCCGGATTCGTCGGCCGTCACGGCCAAGTGTTCCCCGGATTCCAACCGTAGCCCTTCGGCCCCGACACGGGTACTGACGACGGGTGTCCCCATCGCCAAAGACTCCAATATTTTCAGTCTCGAACCGCCGCCGACGCGCAGCGGCACCACCGTCAGGCCGCAGGTCGCCAAGAACGGGCGGACGTCCGGCACGTTGCCGTAAACCTGCACGCCGGGCAGTGGCGCCGCCAGTTCGCGGAGCCAGTCGGGTGGATTCCGGCCCACGATGGCCAAACTCGCCCGAGGCTCGGCCGCCTTGACCGCAGGGAAGATCGAATCGAGCAAGAGCTTGACGCCATCCTGATTCGGCCGCCAATCGAGGCTGCCCAAGAAAACCATCCGGTACGGATCGCGTTCGACTTCGCGCTGCGGGCGGAAAAACTCGGTATCGACGCCGTTGTCGACGACTTCGGTCTGTTCCGTGCCGTCGAGTGTATCGCGGATCAAGGCCGCGTCCTCTTGGGACACGGCCACGGTCCACATGGCATGGGCGAAGGCCCAGCGTTCGAATTTCTCGAACTTCGCCCATTGCCGGCGGACGTACCAACGCTTCACGCTGTTCTCTTCGGTCTCGGTGTACCGCTTCCAGATCAAGCTTTCGACGTTGTGGGCCATGACGACCCACGGCACCCGGCGCAGGCGTTTGCCGAGGGCGCGGCGCAGCACTTGGGCGTAGGGCGTCCACTCGCAGTGCCAAACGTCGACTGGGTTCTGCGCGGCGAATTCTTGGACGGCCGTGACGAGTTCCGGGCTGGTGTGCGTAGTGACGGAGAAGGGCAGTGGCGAAAGTAAATTGCCGGCCAGACGGGCGTAAAACGCGGCACCGTCTTTGCGCGGCACGGCCCGCGGCACCATGATGGTATCGATCCCCAGTTTTTGGAGGACTTTCAAGGCCTTCTCGGCCTCGCCCGGCTCGGCGTTGCGGTGGCAGAGGATCGTGATGCGGTGCCGCTCCGCGAGGCGGGCCAACAAATTGAAGGTGCGAATCCGCTTGCCGGAGGTCAGCGGATACGGGAGTTCTTCGTCGAGGACCGTGATACGGAGCGAGCGCATGGGCATCCTGCCGGCGTTGGCGAATGGCGGTATTGTGCACTGTGAGAGGGATACGTTGCAAGGCGAAGTCGAAAACGGGTGTCGCAACGATTCTTGGCGGCTTTCGTAAGCCATTTTGTTCGGACTTCAAAAATCGGCAGGCCCTTTGAGCCAACTTTCGCTTTCAGCTTTCGGTCATTCTGCACACCCCCCACGCCGAAAGCAGCGAAAGCTCCGAAAGCACCGAAAGCTAAAAGATTGCGGCGAGCGCGCTCGTGAAATTGTAGCCGCTCGGAAAAAGTTGCCCCGCCGGTTGACTCGGGTGAAAAGGGAGCTTATAGTGTAACTGTACGTGTATTCACTCAAATGGGTCGATCTCGCCATGAAACTTCGCATCGTATTTTCGACCATTGCGCTACTCATCGGTTCCGCGGTTGCCGGCGCGGCCGACTACCCCAACGAGTTGCTGCTCGTCGAACCGGCGGAATTGGCCAAGGCCAAAAGTTTCATCGTCCTCGATGCCCGCGCGAAAGCCAAATACGAAGCCGGGCATATTCCCGGTTCGATTTGGGTCGATCATGCGGCGTGGGCCAAGGCATTCGATGCAGGGGAAAATGCGAATGCGTGGAGTAAACGCATCGGCGAACTCGGCATTGCGACCGACGCGAAAGTCGTCGTCCTCGACGACAACTCCACGAAAGACGCCGCCCGCATCTGGTGGATTCTCAAATACTGGGGCGTCGCCGATGCCCGGTTGCTCAACGGAGGCTGGAAGGGTTGGCTCGCCGGCAAACAGACCGTGACCGACGCCACGGCGACGCTGGCCCCGGCTAAGTTCAACGCCGTCTCCCAAACGGATCGGCTCGCCACGAAGGAACAACTGCTAAAAGCCATCGACGGCGGCAAACTGCAGATCGTGGATGCCCGTTCGGAGAAAGAATTCTGCGGCACCGAGAAGATGAACAACAAGAAAGCCGGGGCGATGCCGGGGGCCAAGCAGTTGGAATGGACCGACTTGCTCGATTCAAAAACGCAGCGCTTCAAACCGGCCGACGACTTGAAGAAGCTCTTTGCCGATGCGGGTATCGCCCTCGACAAGCCGACCGCGACGCACTGCCAGAGCGGCGGCCGGGCGTCGGTCATGGCCTTCCGGATGGAGTTGATGGGGGCGAAGGACGTCCGCAACTACTACAAGAGCTGGGGCGAGTGGGGCAACGCCGACGATACGCCCATCGTGCCGGGGAAACCGAAGGAGAAGAAGTGATGCTGCGCTACGCTCTGCTGGGGACGTTGTTCGCACTCCCGGTTCACGCCGCCGAGAAACCCGTCCTCTCACCCGACTCCGTCGGTTACGCCAAAACCGTCGTGCCGTTCTTCGCGACTTACTGCGTTTCGTGCCACGGCGGCGACAAACCGAAAGCCGATTTCTCCCTCGATGGGAAGAAGCTGCCGAACGATTTTCTCGACCCCGCCGCGAAGGGGAAGTGGAAAGAAATCGTGAATGCGCTGAACAGCCACGAGATGCCGCCGAAGAAATCCAAACAGCCCGCCGCGAAAGAATCGGCCGCCGTCGTCGATTGGATCACCGAGCAAACCGTGAAGGTCGAACTCGCGAAGCGCGAGACGTCCATCGTGCTCCGCCGGTTGAACCGCGAGGAATATCGCAACACCATCCGCGACCTGCTCGGCGTCGATTTCGACGTGTCGGGTTTCCCGCAAGATCCGTACGCCGGGGGCTTCGACAACAACGGCGGCGCGCTCACGCTGTCGCCGCTGCACCTCGAAACGTACCTCAATGCCGCCCGGCAGATTGTGGATCGGGCGCTCGTCGAAGGGGACCGGCCGAAGCCGATCCTCTGGCGCTTCGATCCGAAGGTCGGGGCGACGGATGCGACGCGGACGCGCTTCGACAAATCGAACAACGCCATCGTCAACGGCGTCAAGAACGGAACCGATGGCGATTGGGTCCTGGTGCACCACGAATCGTGGGACAAAGGCGTGAAC
>JBBRUN010000530.1:0-3903 GCA_038247765.1 Gemmatales bacterium
ACTCGTGATCCGCGTTGCCATCGATCCGACTAATCCGGGTCAGTTCTTCGCCTGCTGCGGCCTGCTCGAACTCGCAGACCGCCTCTGGCCCGGCGCGGAGGGCTGGTTCGAGAAGGAATCGTTCTGCATCCAGTGCGAAGGGAATGCCGAAGGCTTACTCGAAAAACTAACGGGATGCATCCTCACCAACACGATGACAGCGGTAGAGTGGGCAAGACTCGAAGAATTGGGTGCGAAGAAATCCAAAACGCCCGCATTGGAAGCGGAGAAGAAAGAACTGGAAAGCTCGACGCGAGAGAAGCCGATCCGACTTCACGCTCCTTTTGAGTTGACACTCGATTGGTTCGCCGACAGTCGAGCTGGCGGCAGTCGCTTCAAGACTTGGGCCGGGCAGCAGTCCGTCCTGAAGATCTCCAAATCAATGAAAGAGGCAATCGCGACGCCCGGCTTCAAAACGCAACCGCCCGAGAAGTGGTTCGCCTACTCCGTCGCCGAGTGCGGGTTACCGTTCAACTTCGATTCCGATCTCGGGGGCCAAGGCGGTGCCCTCGACATCGGGTTCAGCTTCGACCCGCTGGCCGGGAATGCCGCGACGCGGATCGCGCCATCCGCCCGACCGTTCCTCGAATTGATGGCGTTCGTCGGATTGCAGCGATTCCGTCCGCGACCTGTCGAAAAAGAGAACCGCTATCTCTACTGCGCTTGGGATCGGCCGCTGCCGATCGCCATCGCCGCCCCGGCCGCCTGCGCCATGATGCCGATGCCCGGCGCACCGCGGTACGAGTTCCGCCTGCTCTACCGCACGAAGTACTTGAAGAGTTTCCTACCCGCCATTCCCTTCACTGGAGGTTCCGATGAGTGATGCTGCCAAGTTCGACAAGTGGCTCGATTCCGACGACGTCGCCGCGCTCGTGATCCGAGAACCGCTCGTACCCGTCGAAGGGCCCGACGGCGTGCTCTTCCCCGCGACCTACGCCGCCGCCGAAGACAAGAAAGTCTTCCCCGGTGGCTACAACATCGACCCGCCCGAAGGTGACAAGAACGTCTGCCTCGTCGATAGCGTCGGTTCGCAGGCCAACCGCATCGAACCGATCTTCGCCAAGCCCGAGTACGCCGGGCTGGTGCCGCAGATCAACGTGAAGGCCGGGGAGAAGTCGATCAGCCTGCTCGAAGCGGGCCACCGCGCCGGCGATGCCCTCGTCCGCTGCACGGCCTTACAGAAGGACTTGCAAAATGCATTCAAGGCCGTGTTAAAAGGCGATGCCACGCCGATGGCGAAGATCGCGCCGACGTCGCTCGTCTTCGGCGTCTGGGATTCGCGCGACACGCAAGCCAAGCTTCCACGATTGACCGCATCGACCATCCGCGCGTTCGACGTGCAGCGGTTGCGGCGCTCCGCTCAGTACAACCCGGCCACGGAGTACATCAACGACAAACTGCTCGTCGAGGCTCCCGATAAGGCGACGAAGGACGCCTATGCCGAGCGCGGTTTCGTCCACGTCCCCGCGACCGGTTCGCACGGCGGCGTCATCGCCAAGGGCGGCGTCCGCCGCGATGCCACGCTGAGCCTCGCGGCGCTGCGCTTGCTCAAAGCCGGCAAAGACGACAAAGAAACGCTGAAACTCCGCCGCTACATCCTCGGCCTGTCGCTCATCGCTTTCACCGCGAACGCTAGCACCTATCTGCGACAAGGGACGAACCTCGTCCCCGACTTCGAGAAGCCGCGCACGCTCACACTCGTGAACTCGGACGGCACGAGAATGGACTACAAGCTGTCGCACGCCGATGCTCTGAAATTCGCGAAAGCCGCTGCGAAGGAGTTCATCATCGGAAAGGATCAAGATGTGGAGTTCGATAAAGAACTCGCCGTCAAAGATTGGAAGGGTGAAGGAGATACGAAAGCCACCGCGAAAGGTGCTGCGAAGAAAGCCGCAAAAGCCAAAGCCGATTCCACTGCTGTCTCCTCCGAAACCCCGGTGGAGTAATCCATGCCCTCCGTCTTCCTCCTAACGGTTCGCTTCCTCGATCCCGCGCCGGCGTTCCACGGCCGGGGCGACGGCGGCGATCCCGAATGGCCTCCGTCCCCGCTGCGGCTGTTCCAAGCCCTCGTCTGCGCGGCCGCCGGGCGCTGGCGCGAAGGCCAACTCGCGGACTACGCCTTCCCCGCGCTGCACTGGCTCGAACAGCAGCGCGAACCGACCATCATCGCGCCCGACATCCAAGTCGAGCGCACCGGCTTCCGCATGTATGTTCCCAACAACGCCGGCGACCTCGTCACGGCGGCTTGGGCGCGCGGCAACGACGACACCAAATTCTCGACGCTCAACGTCGAAAAGGATGTTCTCCCGACGCGCCTGATCGGCGGCGATTCCATCCACTACCTCTGGGAAATTCCCGACGACGTGCCGGAGGTCGTGCGCGGCTACCTCGAAACCCTCGCGGCTTGCGCGCGGAGCATCACCCACCTCGGCTGGGGCGTCGATATGGTCGCCGCCAACGCCAAGGAGGTGAAGGGATCCGAAGCTGCGGCGATCCAAGGCCACATCTGGACGCCGGTGCCGACCGGCGGGACGCCGCTGCGCGTTCCTCTCGAAGGCACGCTGAAGGGGCTGCAAGATCGCCACGGCAAATTCCTCACCCGATTGTCGGGCGAAGCTTTCGCCCCCGTCCCGCCCCTCTCGAACTTCCACACCGTCGGCTACCACTGCCCCACGGCGCCGTCGTCCAAGCCCGCCGCGGCCCGGCCTTGGGTCGCGTTCCGCATCGACTCCGCCGATCCCGACGGCAAGAAACCGTCGTTCGACCCCGCCCGGAAGGGCAGCCACGTCGCCGCCTGGCTCCGCCACGCCACGGCGCAAGTCTGCCGCGCTTGGCCCTATCCCGACTTCGCCGAGTTCATCCACGGGCACGACCCGGCCGACGAAAACAAGCCGCTGAAGGGCGATGGGGCCGACGCGCGCTTCCAATATCTCCCGCTGCCGAGCGTGGAACGGCGCGGGGATCGCGGCATTCACATCGGCGCGATCCGCCGCGTTTTGATCGCCGCGCCCCACGGCTTCCGCGATCGCATCGATTGGATCGCCCGGCGCTTGCCCGGCAACAACTTGGAATGGAAAGGCGACACCCAAGGAATGCTCAACACCCTGATCGAACCCGATTGGGTGCTCGAGCATTACACGAAGTCGGCCCGCGCGTGGTCGACCGTGACTCCCGTTGTTCTGCCGGGCTACGACGACCGCAACGCCGCGAAGACGGAAGAATTGCTCCGCCGTGCGTTTCTGCATGCCGGGATTTCGCAGGACCTCATCGATGGGATCGTCGATCTCAGTTGGCGGCAGGTCGGCTTCCGCGCCGGTCTCGATCTCGCGCGGAATTATACGCGGCCGGATAAACTCACCGGGTCCACGCACCACGTCCGGGTCGAGTTCGCCCATGCGGTGCGCGGACCGCTCGCCGTCGGGGCCGGTCGCTACCGGGGACTCGGACTGTTTGCCATCGAGGAAAAATGATCGGCGAGTTCCCTCGACTGCCGTCGGGGATCGTGTACAATCTCTGAAGAATTCGCATCCGCCGGGTCGGAAACGGCCCCGCGAGCACGGAGGGCGTGAAATCGCCCGACGGCAGAAATCTCGCCGTAACTCTTTGACATATCATTCGATAGACACGCTTTCGGGCACGGGAACCGCTCGCGTGTCCGAAAGCCTTTCACAATTGAGGTTTGCGACAGCAAGGATGGATTTGAAGCAAGGAGGATGTGGTGGAATAGTCAACCGCTCGCAAACGAGACGATAAGTAATTGCCATTTCAGACTTTGGAACGCGAGCGGCCTTCCGCGAGTTAACCCTCGCGGCCGAATTGAAGCCGGATCGACTCCGTAGTATTCGCGTGCTGGAATTCGGCGCC
>JBBRUN010000531.1:0-3883 GCA_038247765.1 Gemmatales bacterium
GGCCACGCCGTCGTCATCTCCGGCCGCAACCGTCCGAAGATCGATCTCATACTCGCGGCGGTGTCGAATTCCTGCCACGTGCTCGCCGATAAACCTTGGGTCATCGATTCCGAAGGGTTCGAGAAACTCGCGGAAGTGTTCCGGCAGGCCGACCTCCGCGATGTCCTCGCCTGGGACATGATGACCGAGCGATTCGACATCGCCACGATTCTCCAGCGCGACCTCATTCAAGACCCAGAAGTCTTCGGTGAACCGATCTCCGGCACGGCGGACGATCCGGCGTTGACGCTCGATGCCACACACTATTTGTACAAGACCGTGGCGGGGAAACCGCTCCGCCGGCCCGCTTGGTGGTTCGATCCAGACGAAGCCGGGATGGGCCTTGTGGATACGGGAACCCATCTCGCGGACCTTTCGATTTGGCTTCTGTTTTCCGATCAAGCCGTCGATCACCGGGCCGATTTGGAAATGCTAGACGCCCGAATTTGGCCGACGCCGATCACCCGCGAGCAGTATCGGATCATCGCTGATATCGCGGATAGTGCGGACGAATTGCTGCTGTATCAAGGCAATGGCAGCGCGACGTACCGGCTGCGCGGCTCGGCCGTCCGGTTCACCGTGAATTGGGATTTCGTATCGGCCGGGCACGGGGATCGCCACGAAGTGATCGCGCGCGGCGGCCGCTCGCGCATCCGCGTCCGATCGACCGCCGGCCACAACGAGCTCTCCGTCATCGCGAATGAACCGGCCGACCATACAAGGCTCTTGGACGCCGTCGGCCGACGCTGCGGCGAATGGCAATTGCGGCACCCCGGCGTCGCCGCAGTCGATCTCGAAGACCGCATTCAAATCGAGATCCCCGACCGCTATCGCACCGATCACGAACAGCACTTCGCCGACGTGCTCGACGAGTTCTTGCGGAACGTTCGGAACCCGCGCCGCGCCGCGCCGTGGGAAATCCCCAACCTGCTGACGAAATACGCCATCACGACGCGTGCGGTCGAACTGGCCCGAACGAAACAGGCCCGCGGGTAATTCGCCGCTTCGACCCGTACATTGAATGCATGTGGCCCAACCGCGAAAACACCGATGAACTCCTCGAACAGGCCCGCACCGGCGAGGCCGGGGCGGTGGATCGCCTTCTCGGCGAGTTCCGCGAGCCGCTGCGGCGCGTCATCGGCCTGCGGCTCGATCCCGTATTGGCCCGGCGCGTCGATGCGTCGGACATCGTCCAAGATGTGCTCATGGAAGCCAACCAGCGGCTGAAGGAGTACCTCAAAGCCCCGAACATGCCGTTCCACCTTTGGCTGCGGCACTTGGCCCAAGACCGCATCATCGACACGCATCGCCGGCACCGGCTCGCCCAGCGCCGCAGCGTCGACCGCGAGCAATCGCTGACCCGCCCCGGCTGGGCCGATGACGACTCGGCCGCGTCGCTCGTGGCCCAACTCGTCGATGCCGACCGCACACCCGCCAGCGAAGCGATCCAGCAGGAACTGGCCCGCAAGCTGACCTCGGCCATCCACGAACTCGCCGAGGACGACCGCGATATTTTGTTGATGCGGCACCACGAGCAATTGACGAATCAGGATGTTGCGGGGGCGCTCGGGTTGACCGAAGCCGCCGCGAGCATGCGGTACCTGAGGGCGCTGCGCCGATTGCGGCTCGTGCTGGTGCCGGAGGCGAAGGGGGAGTGAGTGTGCTTGAACCCAGTTACGCCTTGAAGATTGCAGATCGCGCGCAACTTCTCGAGCAAGCACAAACTGCCTTCGATCAGGTTTGGCGCGTCGATTTCTCGGCACCCGGCTTTTGTGTCATCGACACCGGATCGGAAATCGATTCCCGCACGGTTCGAGCTTGGATGGTTGAACTGAAAGAAAGACTGTGCGAAATCGGCACCCAGGGCGGAACCGGCTCGTTCGGCTATCTGTCAATGGGGCGATTCGATCAACAGGTTACCACGAAGTTTCACCGCGATGGCGCTCCCGAAAAATCTCTATTGATGCTCGGCTACGAACCTTCGAACGTACGCAGTCGGCTGCTCTTGGCTGACTTCACGCGGGCCGCCTTTGATCTCGGAATGACGCCCCAGCAATTTTTGCAGGACTACAACCCGATGTACAAGAACGGCGAGGAGATGCTGCTCCGTTACATCACCGAAGTGCCTCAGCCATCGGAAGGGATTTCCCGGATCGTACTCGTCAACAATAGTCTGCTGGAGTTCGATACGGAGCATCCGAACCCGCTCGGCGTGTTGCATAAGGCGATCATCGATAATCCGGATGAGTCGCAGTGCCGGATCATCAACTCGACCATGCTGGCCGCTGGGGAACCCGATCGTGTATCGATTGCTGAGCAGCATGAGTTCGTGGCCGCGGAAAAGATTAGCCCGAAGGTTTATTGAGCTGTGTCGTATTTCGCAATTTGCGTCGCGCCGACTTCCGCTTATTCCGCAGTCGTTGGGCTTCCGTCGGTGGAAACCGGATGATCGATTCGAGACGGTTTCCGAGATGCATGCGGATGATCCGGTCGATCCTGTCTACTGCGCGGATTTGAGCGTCGGTGCGCATCGCGAAATCCACGATGAGCCATCCCGGCTGATCGGAGGCGGTCACCTGGACTTCTTCCGGCCGAGTTGTCAGCACGGATCCGAGCTTGCGCACCGCTTCCCAATCCCCGGTGTCGGGCGAAGCGAATTGTATTTCCACTCGGACGTGCATAGGGTGCTCCTTTTAATCAGCGAACCGGCTCCGTCCGGGAACTCGAGATGCAGCTTCGATCCCCTTTAGTCTAACTCTGACTGGCTGCGTCGGGCTATCTTACGCTTCCCCATCCGTTCCCTAAGATTCTCCTCATTCCGATTCCCCGTTTGGTCGCCCATGCTGATCCACAAGACCGCCACCGAATTGCTCGCCCTCCAAGCGAGCGGGCAAGCCTCGGCCCTCGACATTGCCAATGCGTTCCTCGCTTCGATCCAAAAGCAGGAGCCGACGATCCAAGCGTTCATGCGCGTCGATGAGTCGGCCGTGCGGCAGCAAGCCGAGGCGATCGATGCGAAGCGCAAAAGCGGGGCGAAGCTCGGCAAACTCGCAGGAGTGCCGGTGGCGGTGAAGGATGTTCTCTGCACCAAAGGGATCGTCACGACGTGCAGCAGCAAGATCCTCGAGAACTTCGTGCCGCCGTACGATGCCCACGTCGTGAGCTGCTTGAAGTCCGCGGACGCCGTGATCCTCGGCAAGACGAACATGGACGAGTTCGCGATGGGGTCGTCCACCGAGAACAGCGCCTACAAGAAAACCAAGAACCCTTGGGACATCGAACGCATCCCCGGCGGCAGCAGTGGCGGCAGCGCCGCCAGCGTCGCGGCGTGCGAAGCCCCCGTTTCCCTCGGTACCGACACCGGCGGGTCGATCCGCCAACCCGCCGCGCTCTGCGGCCTCGTCGGAGTGAAGCCGACCTACGGCCGCGTCAGCCGCTACGGGCTGATCGCTTTCGCCAGTTCACTCGATCAAGTCGGCCCGTTCAGCCACGACATCGCCGATGCCGCACTGATGATGGAAGTGATCTCCGGGCACGATGTCCACGACGCCACCAGCGTCGGTGAACCGGTACCGGAATACACGCAACTCATCAACACGCCGGTGAAGGATCTGCGCATCGGCATCCCGAAGGAGTTCTTCGACGAAGGCCTCGACCCCGAAGTCGAGAAGCTGGTGAAGGCGTCGCTGAAGGAGTACGAGAAGCTCGGTGCGAAGTTCGTACCGCTGTCGCTGCCGACGGGCAGCAAGTATGCGGTGGCGGTCTACTACATCGTGGCGACGGCCGAGTGCAGCAGCAACCTCGCCCGCTTCGACGGCATGCACTACGGCCACCGCACCAAACA
>JBBRUN010000532.1:0-3877 GCA_038247765.1 Gemmatales bacterium
CTCGCCGGACTGATTCTGGCCGGTGAAACCGCCTCGGCCCAAGGCCCGGTGCAAGGCGTCGTGACCGGCAACTGCAGCACCTGCGGCAATACGGCTCCGGCCGCAAACATCTTCTCGAAGCTCGCCTTCTGGAAGAGCGGCTCGTGCAGCACCTGCGGCCACAGCTCGGGTTTCCGCAATTGGACGAACAACGCCGCCGGCCTGCCGGGCGGCTACGGCCACGGCCACGCGGCCCACAACCCGTACCCGCAAGGCACGCCCGGTACGTTGGTGTTCCCGCACCACCAATTCGTCCGTAGCCCGCGCGACTTCTTCATGACCGAACGCTAAGGCGTCCGGCGCGGATTCGCGCCGGTTCATCGCCCCGGCCGCAGCTATTGCTGCGGCTGGGGTTTTTCCGTTCGCACGCCCGCTTCGAGCATATCGATTTGCTCCCGGATACTCGCCGGTAACGGCGTCTTCGCTTGGGCCTTGTAATCCATCGACACGATCACACATTGCCCCTCCGCCGCGACATCGGCCCAGCGCTCGCTCACGATGCGATGCTCGAAGGTGACGCGGTCCGATTCGATGGCGACAATCCGCGCCCCGATGTGCAGGCGATCCGGGTAGAACACCGGCCTGCGGAAGCGGGCCTGCGTGCTGGCGACAATCGGCCCGAGGTCGTGCTGCTTCATCAGCGCGAACCAACCGAGCCGGGTCATGTAGTCGATGCGGGCGTTTTGGAAGTATTCGAAGTAGACGATGTTGCTGACGTGCTGGAACGAGTCCATGTCGCCCCACGAGACATCTTCGACGACGACCACGGGGAACCCGGCCAATTGCGGGAAGGTCATTGCGGGTCCGCCATTGCCGGAGGGAGTGCATACCCGCAATATAGCTACTATCCACTTACCCCGAATCCGGAACCGATCCGATGCGTCTGGCCCACAACGTCTTTTTCAAATTGAAGGACAACGCCCCGGCGCAAGTCGATGCCCTCGTCGCGGCCTGCCAGAAGTACTTGAACGTGCAGCCCGGCATCGTCTTCTTCGCCGCCGGGAAGCTGTGCGCCGAACTCAAGCGCGAGGTCAACGACCTCGATTGGGACGTCGGCTTGCATTTGGTCTTCGACAATCAAGCGAGCCACGACGCCTACCAAGACGACGCGACCCACAACAAGTTCATCGACGAGATGAAATCGAACTGGGCCGGCGTCCGCGTCTTCGATTCGTTCGTCTGAGTTCCGCCCGCATTCCCCGAAGGTCCCACGCCATGCAACGATTGCACTCGTCCGACCTCGTCCAGTTCGCCCGCAAATACCGCTTTGTCGGGGGCAAACTCAAACGCCTCCGCATCGGCTCCCGCCGGGGTTCGACGACCGTCGTCGCCCATCTGCTGGTACGACCCGCGACCCGCGACCTCAACGCTGCGCCGCCGCCGGTGAAGTTGAAACTGGAGATCGCCGGTGTCGAGGAATTCCGCTTCCAGAAGCGGTTGACCGTCGCATCGGGCAAGATGAGCGATCTGAAGCTCGGCTATTTCAACGGCGTCTACTTCATCAACTTCGACGCGTGGGGCCTCCCGGTCGGGGAAGTCCCCGGCATCCACGACTTCCGCGCCTCGGACGCCTACGTTGCCGGCAACGACTTGTTCTGGGAAGAGCCGAGCGCGACCACTTGAAGCGCCTCAGCGCATTCCTTTCAAATCCGGTTCTTGGCGGATGAGCACCGTCAGTTTCACCCCGGCGGCTTCGGCCCATTTGCTGTTCGGGGCGATCTTCAACACCTTGTCGAAGCACACGGCCGCTTCTTTGGTCTTCCCCTTTTGCAGCCAAGTTTCGCCGAGGGCGAAGTAGGTCGCGGCGTTGCGGGCGTCGAGTTGCTCCGCGGCCAGCAGCAGCTTCTCCGGGTCGGCTTTCAGCTTCGCCGCGAGCAATTGGGCGTCCTTGGCTTCGACCCCGTCGCCGAAGTCGGCCCGGATCCGCTCGCAATATTCGAGGCATTCCCCGAGGCGATCGCCGTGGAAGGCGTCCTTTGCCAAGCCCAGCATCTCGCGGGCCGATTGCGCTTGCGCCAGCACCGTCGGCAACGGGGCCGGTTTCACGGGCGACTTGGCGATGGCCGTCGGCGCGGGCACCGGCATCGACAACAACGCCTTCTTCGAGTTCTCGGCGAATTGATCCGGCGGCAGATACCCCGACAGGAACCCGTAGATTTTGCCATCGTGCCCCGCGATGGCGGTGGTCGGGTAGACCATCACTTTCATCGCTTTGGCGAACTCGGGATCTTTGGTCGCGTCGATCTTCAGCGGGATGAACTTGGCGTTGATGAACGCGACGATGTCCGGATCGGCGAAGGTGTGGCTCTCGAGCTTGCGGCAGTAGACACAGTCCTGCGAACCGATCACGACGAGGATCGGCAGCTTTTTGGTTTCGGCTTCCTTGCGGGCGGCGGGGTAGTCGGTGCGCCACGGGATCGGCTCGGCGGCGCGACACGGATTCGCACCGAGCAGACACAAGAGACCGACGATACCAGCGGCTCGCAATGGGGCTGAAATCATAACTACTCCAAGGATGGATCGCTCAATCACCCGACTCCGGATGGAGTACGGCTCGCCTAATCCGCCACTCAGGCCCGCGGGTGGGCCTTGTGATAACTCTGCTGCATTCGCGTCGTCGTGACGTGCGTGTAAACCTGCGTCGTCGTCAAACTCTTGTGGCCGAGCAGTTCCTGCACGCCCCGGATGTCCGCGCCGTTGTCGAGCAGGTGCGTGGCGAAGCTGTGCCGGAGCGTGTGGGGCGTCGTCCGCGGATCCAGCCCGGCGCGCTGCAAATGCGCCACCAGCAACCGGCCCACGCTGCGGGTCGTCAAGCGGCCCCCCGACTTGTTCAAGAAGACCGCCTCGGCCACGGCCCCGACGCTCGCCAGCAATTCCTTGCGATCCCCGAGCCACGTCTTCAGCGCGACGATGGCTTGATCTCCCAATAGGGCGAGGCGTTCTTTCTTGCCCTTCCCCCGGATCACGAGCACCCCATCGGTCAAGTCCGCATCGGCGAGGTTCAACCCGCAGAGTTCGGAGACCCGCAGCCCGGCGGAATAGAGCGTCTCGAACATGGCCCGATCCCGCCGGCCAAAGGGCGAGTGCGCCGACGGGCTCGCCAGCAACTTGCGGATGTCTTCGACCGTCAAGAAATGCGGGAGCTTCTTGTTCAACCGGGGGCTGCGGAGGGCCTCGGCCGGGTTCGTCGCCAGCGTCCCTTGCCGGCAGAGGAACTTGCCGAAGGTGCGCACGGCCGCGAGCCGGCGGGCGATGGTCGTCTTGGCGTAGCCGTGCTCGTGGAGCCACGCGAGGAACGCCCGCAGATTGCGGGTGTTCCAATCGCGGGGTTCGATGGAATCTTTCTTCGAGTGGGTGCGCAGGAATTCCAGGGCTTGCGTGATGTCCTCCCGATACGACTTCACGGTCTGTATCGAAGAGTTCTTCTCGATGCCCAAGTGCGTCAGGAATTCCGCGAAGCTGCGTTCGAGCGTCAAGGGTGTCAATCAGTGATGATGTTCCGACCGATCAAATCCGCGAGGGCTGGTGGCCGTCGCTCCGGGTCGCCTGTTGGCGCGCTCGTTCCGTCAAGACTGCTGCGTCGAACCAATTCAGGGTCACATCGGGATCGGCCGCTCGATCCCGGAGTGCGTCGATGACGGCCCCCCGGCTGTCGTCGTCGTAAACGAAGATGAATCGCTCGGCGCCTTTGATCAACGCGAGTACGTTGAGGTCGTTCAAGGTCGGCTCCGGAGCGGGATTCGCGTTTCTCCGCCTAACTTCGACCCCGAAATGAAGAAGGTTGAATGAAAGGTACTGGAATCGGACCGGCGGAACGAAGCGGCGGACGGTTCGTGAC